>JAAYSS010000060.1 GCA_012518275.1 Bacteroidales bacterium | reverse complement strand
TTTCTGCATAATCCTTATTCATGCTCTTGTGTTTTCACTATTAGGGCAGACATCTTCGTTAGTTTATTTAAATGAAGAAGGAAAAATCATATATAAAGAAGATAGTAAAGGAAATAAGATTCCGGATTTTAGCCACGTTGGCTACAAAAATAGTGAGATTGCTATCCCGCAAGTTCCGATAGTAAAAACTGTTTATCCCGTTTCTGGTGATAATTATTTGAACGTGAAAAATGCTATTGATGAAGTAGCCTCAATGCCTATTCAACCAAACGGATTTAGAGGTGCAATTTTATTCAAAGAAGGGCTTTATGAAATTAGTGAAACCCTTTATTTAAAAGATATTTCGGGCGTCGTGATAAGAGGGGAAGGAGATAATACTGTTTTTAGGGCAACAGCTCAAAAACAATACAATCTTTTTCATTTTACAGCTACAAATGGGAAGATAGAACGGCCATTAACTCAAAGGAAAATTACAGATAACTATGTGCCTATTGGAGCTAAAAAAATAAATATTGAAAACCATAACTTTAAAGTTGGTGATTGGGTTCATGTAAAATGGATATCTAATGATGAAACATGGCCTGCTTTGGTCAAAATGGATAGTTTGTCTTATTTGAGCCCTACAGGAGTTAATTGGAAAGGTTTTAATATTAGTTACGAACGGAAAATATTACGAGTAGATGGGAATACTTTAACGCTTGATGCTCCTATTATGGACATTATTGATGCAAAATATGCGACTGGTTTTGTTGTAGGTATTAGTGAATATAGGGTACAAAATTGTGGAATTGAAAATATAAGAACTGAGTCTCAATATCAACACAGCAAAGATATAGACCACGGGTGGGTAGCTGTTTGTTTTGAGTTTGCAAAAGATTGTTGGGTTAGAAATTTAAATGCTTATTGGTTTGGTTTTTCTTGTGTTGAAATCGCAGCCTCATCATCATTCATCACGGTAGATAACTGTAAAATGATTGATCCAATATCACCAACATCCGGTGGTTATAAGTATCCATTTATAATTAATGGACAAAGAAGTTTAGTGAAAAATTGCTTTACAAAAGGAGGACGGCATGATTTTGCAAATAATGGTGGATTAACAGCTGGACCTAATGTTTTCTATAACTGTACAGGAACACAGCAATATAGCGATATGGGACCACATCAACGTTGGTCCGTAGGCACATTGTTTGACAACATAACAGGTGACGGAATTTATGGTTTGAATGTGCAAAATAGGTTAACATCAGGTACAGGTCATGGCTGGTCCGGTACTCAAATGATGTTTTGGAATTGTAATGTGAAAAAAATAATAATACAAAATCCACCTGCTGATTATCGTAATTGGGCAATTGGATGTGTAGCTGATTTAATAACACATCAAGGAGTAATGACAGTTGATGAACCATTAGGTGTTGTAGAATCTCAGGGCATTCATATTGTTGATATTCCAAGTTTATTTGTTTCACAACTGAATGAAAGGTTAAAAAGTGGCGATAGAACATATGAATCAGTTGGTCGATATTCCATTTCAGATGTTGAAACATTGAAGAACGATATTGAATCTGGTATCCATGATATATATGAGTTAATCTCACCAGGAGAATATATATTAACTTCTACTATTTCACCAGTTAAAGATATTAAAATTAGAGCGGCTAAGGAGTTAGCAACTAAACCAATCATTAGGATGAATACGCTCAACACATCTGCTTCGTCTTTAAGTATGTTTAGTCCAATTAACTCACAGATTACTATACTACTTGAAAGTGTAGAGATAAATGGGAGTAATAATGCTCTCGGAGGTGCTCAGCCAATGTTGTTTTATGCTCATACTAATGCAACTTACAGTAAGGTGATTATATTAGATTCGTATGTGCATGGCTTTGAAGGACAGGGTTTTATCCGCTTTGACGTTGCAGGTGGGGAAGTGGAATTTAAAAACACGGTTTTCAATGATATGGCATGCAAACTAATAAATTACAACTATGTTGTACAGCATGGGAGTACGAGTTTTGACAATTGTACATTTTCAAATTTTTTTGGAGAATCTCAGATTATTAGTTTTCCATACGCAGGCAGTAAAGGGGTAGCGACTAATATTACTCATTGCACTTTCCATAATTCAACATCACGTTTACCATTATTTCAATTTGGTACAATGTCAGAGGATGTAAAAATAAAAAACTCACTATTCACGTCTATTGAAAATGGATTAGAGTATCCAAATGTGTTATTTGATTCATGCTATGTAGCAGGTTTTTCTACCGTTCCACAAGGAGTAATTACAAATTCATTTCAACGATTACCTGAGCCAGACTATGCAAATGAAGCAAATTTATACTTTGGTTTGTCTAATAAATCTCTATTTATTTGTGGTAATGGCAAACCGGCAGGTAATACAATTTATTATCAAAATGAACCAATTTTCGAACAAGAATTAAAGATTGGACAATATACATCATCAGAAGTAAGCAAATTAAAATCAGACATTGAGGCTGGCAAATACGATATTTATGAACTTACGTTAGAGGATAACTATATAATTACAACAGTAATTCAGCCTAAAAAAAGTTTTATTATAAGAGCAGCAAAAAGCTTATTGACAAAACCAGTTATTGTTGCTTCAAATTCAGGAGCAATAAATATGTTTAATTTATTGGGACAAAATATTGTTGCAGAATTTGATGGGGTTGAAATCGATGGAAGGAACACAAATAATACAGGGGGAAATCCTGTGTTTTTACAAGTAGTTAATAGTGCATCAACCAATTGTAGAGTAAACATAAAGAATTCGCACTTACATCACTTTGAAAACAACTGTTTGAAACTATACCAAACAGGTACAGAAGTTAGTATTGAGAAGACTATAATTAACGATATTTATAACACATTTTTGTATTTTGGAAATCCTATCGATTTTGGAAGTATTACTTTTGAAAATTGCACATTTGCAAATTTTTACAATTCAAGAATTTTGTATTTCCCAAACGCAAACGCAACAGTGTCTTCTGTTTATATAAATCATTGTACATTTCATAATTATATCGCCAGTTCTTCATCTATTCAATTTCTCACATTTAGGACCGTATTAAATGGTATTATTATTAAGAATAGTGTGTTTACTAAAATTGACAATGGTTTAACTCTTGAAGATGCTTTGATTGAATCATCATATGTTGGTGGATTTGGAGTAGCACCAAGAGTGTTTGTTCAAAGTTTGTTTTCAAACGCACCACAACCGCTTTATTTTGATGAAGATAACTTAAATCTTGGTATTTCAAATAAGGCATCATTTATTTGTGATGATGGGTTGTCGGCAGGTAATACCATGTACTATCATGAAAAACTAGAAAGACCTACATTATTAACGATAACTGATTTGAGTTCTAATGGATTTACTGTTAATTGGCATGAAGTGAAAAATGCTGATGGCTATTCTTTATATCTCTATAAAGGAGAAGCATTACATAGTATCAAGTTAACAGATGCTGATATTACGTCTTATAGTTTTTCACAACTAGCCCCCAATACCACTTATAGAATTGGAATAATTGCTACTAGTGAACTTGATAAATTTCTAAATTCAGATCCTACCTATCTAAATTCAGAGGTGTTAACTTCAACGACACTAAGAGGCTCAAAATTCAGTTCGGCTATGCCTTATGTAGTTGATAAAACGGTGCATTTGCCTAGAGTCGGAGATGTTGAAATTTATAATTTACAAGGGACCCTAATTGTTTCGGCAAAGCAAGTGGTAGTGATTGATACTAACTTAAATACCGGCTATTATTTGTTAAAGTTTACAGAAGAATCGGGTAATGTGTCTACTACTAAGATATTTGTTAAATAAAAATTGAATTTGAAAAATTATAAAGTTTCGTTTTTATTTCCATTTTAACTGTTATTAAAGTATGAAAAAGAAAGGTTATGTTATAGTGCTGTTTGTAATTACCAGTATTATTTGTTGTCAGTCGGCGTTAGCTTGTTTTAAATCTCATAAAGATGATTTTGTGATAACAGGGTATTTAAATTCTAATTGGATTAATCAAAAAACTAATTTAGAGTTTATACCCTATCTTGATAGAATTTTCTTTTTTGGGATGTCTCCAGATGCTGATGGTAATTTTGTAGTAACAGACAAGTACATAAATAATTATAAATTAGTTCGTTCTAAACTTAAAAAAGGACAAGAAATTCTCTTAGTAATTGGTGGCGGAGGGTTAGTAGCCAACATGCATACAATGGGAAATGACTCAATAAAACGTGAGGAATATATAAAGAAAGTCACAGATTTTGCTATAAAGTATGATTTTGACGGTATTGATATTGACTGGGAAACAGATCGAACTACTGGTGTTGCAAAATATGTGCCTACAGAAAACTTGATAGCCTTAATTAATGGTATAAAAAAAAGAACTCCCAAAGGTTTTATCATAACTGCATCAATGCATAATTCGTCAGTGCAACAAACATTAGATATATATCCTTTGCTTGAGGATGTAAATCTACGTTTTTATGCATCATTAAACAAAGAAGGCCTTCAAGCTCCGTTATACACGGTAAAAGAAGGACTGGAAAAATTTGAGAGAAAAAATGTTCCCGCAAGTAAATTGTTAGTAGGATTGTCTTTTTACGGAAGAAGTCCTGATAGGGGCACAATATATTACCGAGATATTGTTGATAACTTAGAGCTGGGGGACACAATTACCAACATATACAAAGAACATTCTTTTAACTCTGTTGCCGATGTAAGAGAAAAGATTAAGTTTTTTAAAGAAAAAGGATATAAAGGTGTGATGATATGGGAGCTGACACAAGATGCTCCTTACTCACATCCAATGTCACTTTTAAGGGCAATCTATAACGAATCAAAAAAAGTAAAAAAGAACAAATAAATCATTAAAAGTATTATGACAAACAGAAGACAGTTTCTAAAGAGTTTAAGCGGAATGGCGTTATTCACTATAGTGCCACGCAATGTCTTAGGACGAGGGTTTACAGCGCCTAGCGATGAAATAACAAAAGGTATAATAGGCGTGGGTGCCATGGGACGCAGCCATATAAGATACGACAATACTCGTGTTGTAGCCATGTGTGATGTTGATAAAAATCACCTTGCCAATGTTTCAAAATTGGTTAAACATAAGATCAATCTATATCATGACTTTCGTGAATTAATCATGGATAAGGATGTTGATATAGTGCATATTGCTACGCCACCTCACTGGCACGGGATAATGGCGGTTGAAGCAGCAAAAGCAGGGAAAGATATTTTTTGCGAAAAACCTATGACTCGAACTATAGGAGAGAGTAAACGAGTAGTGGAAGCCGTCCAAACTTATGGAAATATATTTAGAATAAATACTTGGTTCCGTTTCAGAACACAATTTTATGGATTAGGAACACCTGTAAAGCCCTTAAAAAAACTAGTGCAGAGCGGTATGTTGGGCTGGCCATTAAAGGTTACTATAAGTCTTCACACTGGTTTTAATTGGAAGTTTTATTGGGTTGGGAAGAACACACTAGAACCTCAACCAGTGCCTAAAGAATTGGATTATGATATGTGGTTAGGTCCGGCACCGTATAAGCCATACAATTCTCATAGAGTCCATCGAAATTTTAGAGGTTACTGGGATTATGATGCTGGTGGTTTAGGAGACATGGGACAACATTATATAGATCCCGTTCAGTATATTTTAGGAAAAGACAATACAAGCCCCATAAAGGTGGAAGTAGATGCTCCACAGCAACATCCTGACGCAGTTGGGACATGGAGATCAATAACCTACACATATGAAGATGGGTGTCAAATTGTACTGTGGGGAGCTGACTATGGTGATCCAAACACACCATACATTGCCGGTCCAAAAGGTAATGTATATAAAAATTTTGTTTGCGATATACCTGATTGGGAAAAGAAGCTAGCTGATTTCCCAGAACCTGCACTGCAGAACACGGATTTTTTAGAGTGTATTAGGAATCGCCAAAAATTCGCAATAGATGAAGTTATAGCGCATCGTTCATGTACGATTGTTAACATGGGCGTTGTTGCATTACGTTTAAATCGAACACTTCATTATGATCCGGTTAAACAAGAGTTTATTAACGATCCAGAGGCAAATTATTTGCTAGATCCACCCATGAGAGCACCTTGGAGTATATAGAATTATCACTCTTAGGTTGATTCTATTATTGTATACACTTCTTTATAACAAAAATATATTTTAAGTCATACTAACGAAAAAACAACATACAATGAAATTAATAAATAAAAATATCACACTGTTTTTTGTCCTGTGTTTTTTGCTCTTGAATGGACTTTTTGCGCAAGATGCGCCAAATAGAACAGTAGAAACAATTATTGCGGACGCATTAGTACAACTTCCGGCTGAATCTCTTGAATCTTATAATAATACGATGTCATCCTTAGTTTCTTCAGGGGAGGAAGGATTGATTTCTCTTGTCCAAAGACTTAGAGTGCCAGACACTCAAGCAAATGAGCCTGTGGAATTTGCAATTAACGGTTGGATAAACTTCATTTATAATGATCCTCCTAAAAAAAGAATAGCTGCAAATGCTTTAGCTAAAACTTTAAACTCATCAATAGATAATCAAGTTAAAGCTTTCGTCATGCGTCAATTAGAACTGATTGGAACTGATGCACAAATTGATATTTTGGAAAAATTTATATCTAATGAAGACTTATCTGCACCGGCAGTTCAAGCTTTAACGGCTTTGCAATCAAAAAAGGCAAACTCTACTCTATTACGAAACTTAAAGGCAACAAGGGATAATAAAATAAAAATTAATCTTATAACTGCTTTAGCAAAGAACAACTATTCCAAAGCTGAGTCAACGTTTTTAGCTTTACTTAATAGTCAGCCTTCAGAAGATTTATACAAAGTGTTGATACCTGCATTAGGTGCTGTTGGAACCAAAAAGTCTATAGTCCCGTTAAGACAATCAGCTGAAACTAAAAACTTTGTATATGATGAAGTAAACAGCACTGGTGCATATTTAAAACTATTAGAGCGTTTATCTTTAAATAAATCAAAGGATGCTTTAAATGAAACATTAACATTGTTAGAAAAAGCCTCTAAAAGTGGACGTCAAGACCTACAAACTGCTGCAGCCCAACTTTTGTTGTTAAACTCTAGAAGTAATAAAAATCAACTTTGGACTCGTATATTGGAAAGTAATGACCTTGTGTTTTTGACTAATTCGTTAAACTTTTATTCTCCATTTGCAGGTAAGAAAAAACACAACGAAATAATTAGTAAATTATCCACAACCACTTCCCATGAAGCAAAAGAAGCTTTGATCTACTGGCTTGGAGACCAAAGAGCAGAATCAGCTGTGCCTGTGATTAGCAAGCATTTGACAAGTGACAATAAGTTTGTACGAACAGCTTCTATTAAATCTCTTGTAAAAATAAACAACAATAATGCTATAAACGAGCTTTTAAGTCAATTTAAAAGAAACGACCCAGAGGTAATCGATGCAATTGCTGCTAATTTGATAACAGTTGATAATCCAATCCTTTCTGAAAGCTTATTTTCTGTTTTTCCAGAAAGTTCAGTTGAAGGGAAACTCGCAGCTATAGATGTGCTTGTTGATCGTCAAATGATAAATCAAAATCCTACTCTAATATATAATTTAATTAATTCGAAAGAAAATCGACTTCGCACCAAAGCGTTAAGTGTCCTCAAGTCTGTTTCAACGAAAGAGAATTTATCAGAATTATTTGATTTATTAGAAAGAGCAGAGCCTGAACATATCAAAGGCTTGCAAGATGCGGTAATTAGCAGTTTGACATTTGCCTCAAAAAAAGAACAATACGAGTTGATTTTAAGTAGATTAAATGGCTCAAATAGCAAATTCCTATATTATGACATTTTAGCTGCAATAGATTTTCCCGAAGTTCCTACAAAGTTGTTAAGTGAATACAATTCTCAAAGTGGAAAAAATAAAGTTGCGGCATTTGATGCTATAAATAAATTAAAATCTTTCGATACTGTTTATACGTTACTCGATATAGCAAGAAAAAGTAATAATAATACGGAGTTGAGTAAAGCAGTTTCAACCTGTATAGATTTGATTGCAAAGTCGAACAAAAATGATGAAGTAAAAGCGTTGTATCTTCGTGAAATAATGGAGTATGCACAAGATGATAATCAAAGAAAAGCCATTCTTACTCAATTGAGTAACTTAAGTTCATATAAAGTAATTTTATATGCGTCACAATTTTTAGATGTTCCCGCATTAAAAGAAGAAGCTGCGGTAGCTGTTATGAATGCCACATTAAGTAATCCTGATTTTTTGGATGAGAACACGGCAAAACTATTGGAAAAGTCAAGTAAAACTTTAGATAATCCTGATGCTGTTTATCAAAGAGAAGCAATTAGTAAATTTTTAAATGAAAATAAAAGAAACAGCCCTTATGTGAGAATTTTTAATGAAAAAGACATAATAGGGTGGAAAGGAGTTGTGGGAGATCCACTCACACGTGCAAAAATGTCTGCAACAGAATATCAGAATGTACAAGTTGCTGCAGATACTGATGCTAAAAAGAATTGGATAATAAAAAATGGTGTTCTGATTAATACTGGAACAGACAAGAATCTATGTACGATAAAAAAATATGCAGATTTTGAGTTGCTTATAGATTGGAAACTTTTTTCCGATGAAGCATCTTCAGATGCAGGAATTTATTTACGAGGGACGCCGTTAGTTATGATTGCTAAAAAAGATGGTAATAAAACAGGGGCTGGAGGTCTTTACTACAACATTAAAAACAAAAGTGAACCATCGGTAAATGCCGATGAAAAACTAGGTGAATGGAATACATTTCGTATTAAAATGATTGGTGAGCGTGTAACAGTTTGGTTAAATGGTCAAGAAGTTGTTAACAATATTGTTATGGAGAATTTTTGGGATAAAAATTCACCTATCCCATCTGAAGGACAATTGGAACTTTATTCGTCAGGTGGAAAAATAGCTTTCCGTGATATCTACATTAGAGAAATAGAACCTATTGAGCCCTTTAAACTGTCTAGATTAGAAGAAAAGGAGGGTTATAAAATCCTGTTTGATGGAACAAATCTCAATCAGTGGACAGGAAATACTTATAATTATGTTATAGAAGATGGCAATATAGTCCTAAACCCTAAAGCCAAAAATGAAAGTGGTACAAGAAACTTGTATACTAAGGAAGAGTATGATGATTTTATTTTAAGATTTGAGTTTATGCTATTCCCGAGGACCAACAATGGAATCGGCATCAGAACTCCTATGACTGGTGATGCCGCTTATGTGGGTATGGAATTACAAATTTTAGAGAATGATCACCCTTCATATCAAAAACTTAAAGAGTATCAATTTCATGGGTCTGTATACGGAGTTATTCCTGCTAAAAAAGGTTTTTTAAAACCAACGGGTGAGTGGAATTATCAGGAGATAATAGCAAAAGGTGATAATATAAAGGTAATTCTAAACGGAACTGTAATTTTAGATGGAAATATTCGAGAAGCATCGAAAGATGGTACTTTAGACAAAAGAGATCATCCTGGTTTACTGAATAAAAAAGGACATATTGCTTTATTAGGTCATGGTACAGAAGTTAAGTTTAGAAATATTCGCATCAAAGAATTATAGTGTACATATAAATGATAAAAAAAAATCACTGTGATTATAGTAGATGTCAATTGACGACACTCGTAGTTTTACGGGTTATCATCGGATGGTATTTCTTATATGAAGGCTTAGCGAAGTTGCTTACTCCCGGCTGGACATCTTATGGCTATATCATGGATTCTCAGGGAATTTTCGCGGGATTATTCAAGGCTTTGGGGCAAAACCAATCATTGATGCCTCTGGTAGATGCAATTAATATTTACGCGCTTATTATTATAGGCTTGTTTTTAGTGCTGGGGTTATTTGAAAAAATCGGTTACCTTGGAGCCATTTTCCTATTGGTACTTTATTATCTATCTCATCCGGCTGCTTTGCATACCACATACCTATTCCCACCGGAAGGCTCCTATCTATGGATTAATAAAAATATTGTGATGCTATGTGCTGTTGTAGTGCTGTTTGTTTTCCCTACAGGAAAACGCATCGGGTTAGATAGGATTATTTTTAAAAACAAAAAGGCTTAATAGAATACAGTATATGTCTACATTCGAGAATAAAGACAATAAAAACAAAACAAACATAGAGAATTCGGAACAAAACATTTCCAAAGGAAGGCGTGAAGCACTAAAAACTTTGGGTACAGTGCCTGTGTTGGGCGCCATGGCATACGGTGTTTATAAAAAAACTAAAAGTGAGCGAGCCAATCGATTAGCGACTGACATATTCCATTTTCAAGAATTGCCATCTCCAGTTTTGGTTACAGAAGGAGATGTTATTCGAATCGGGATAATTGGTGCTGGTCGAAGAGGTATAAGCCTAATGCGTGCGATAGGATTTGCTACTCCTCAAAATATTGATAAATTAAAAAAGGATGCAGAACTTAATTCGCAGGACACAAGATATAAAGACTTTCTCGAGCAGGAGGACCTTAACGTAAAAATTACAGCTGTCTGTGATATTTTTGACACTTACGCCGAAAGAGCAATATCAGCAGGAGCAAATATCCATAGAGAAGGATTAAACGGGAAATATGGAGAGAAGCCAAAACGCTATCTAAATTACAAGGAACTACTTGTGGCTCCGGATGTAGATGCCGTAATAATTGCTACCCCGGACCATTGGCATGCACAAATGACAATGGATGCCATAAAAGCAGGGAAACACGTTTATTTGGAGAAGCCAATGAGCTGGACGGTTCCTGAAACTTATGCATTGCGAGACATAGTACGCAACAGCAAGGTAGTATTCCAATTGGGGCATCAAAACAGGCAAATAGAAACCAACAAACGAGGAAAAGAAATAATTGAAAAAGGGCTCTTGGGACCAATTACTCTGATTGAAACAAGTACCAACCGCAACGATCCAAACGGAGCATGGGTTTATCCGATTCATGCTGATGCAAATCCAAACACCATAGACTGGAAACAGTTTGAAGGTGACCCCGACCGCGTAAAGGAATACATGGACTACATGACATCCAACGGTCTGGCAAAATATGTGGGTCCCGAAGCGAGAGATAAATTCAGTTTGGAAAGATTTTTCCGTTGGCGATGTTGGTGGGATTACAGCACGGGGCTAAGCGGCGATTTACTTACTCACGAATATGACGCTATCAACCAGATGATGAACGTTGGTATCCCCGATTCAGCCACATCATCAGGAGGCGTCTATTTCTTCAAGGATGGAAGAACCGTACCCGACGTACTTCAAACAACGTTTGAATATAAAGAGAAAGATTTAGCATTCCTTTATTCTGCTACTCAAGCAAGTCAGTTCAAGCGCTCACGTAAATTTATGGGACATGATGCGACCATGGAAATTGGCAATTCCATTACTATAACCGTCGATGCACGCTCTGAAAAATACAAAGAACAGATAGATAAAGGAATCATTGAACCAGGCAAGCCATTCTACAATTATACTCCGGGACAGAAGGAAGTTGATGCTGTTACATCAGCCACTCAGCTCTATTTCGCTGAACGCGGACTACTCTATTCTTATGTAAACGGCAAAAGATACAACACAACTTTCCTTCACTTAAAAGAATGGATAGACTGCATACGTTCAGGCGAACAGCCGTCCTGCGGAATTGAGGAAGGATTCCAAGAAGCTATCACAGCCCATATGGGGACACGCGCTTATTTGGAAGGAAGAACGATGTATTGGGATGCAGAAAAGGAAGAAATCACAAAAGGATAACGTAAAAGATTGAGTTTGATTGTTGTATTATTAACAACAATGTTGATTGGTTGGAATTAAAAGGATATTTATTTTAACTTCAAATATTAGGATAAGATTATCGTAAATTTCAGTCTTGCTCTTTTGTTTTTTCGATTTTTTCGGACTTGATATTCCTATAGAAAGCCCCGCTTAAGAAATAAGCAGGGCTTTCATTTTGGCAACAACAAAACAACACAATCACAAATTTACCTTGATTTCATCTTTTACTTCTTTTGGGCCTTTTTTTGAAACTGGAGACTTATTTCCCAAACCTTTCATTAATTTAGGAGTTTTTTCCTCCAAATATTAATAAAACCACTAAAGAAATTCAATCACTTCCAGGACCTCCGAGCGCAAATAATAGTGAACTATTCATGTCTTCTTTGTTTAATAATGGCTAGGGATATCTGTTCTGTTTAGAACATAAATCAATTCAATACACAAATATAGCCCATTATTATTTCTCATAAAATACTATTTGCGT
This sequence comes from Bacteroidales bacterium, assembly GCA_012518275.1. Taxonomy (GTDB): domain Bacteria; phylum Bacteroidota; class Bacteroidia; order Bacteroidales; family Paludibacteraceae; genus UPXZ01. The sequence goes on along the minus strand of JAAYSS010000060.1, from coordinate 1,702 downwards.
ATAGTTGTCCTCAAAAAACGAAGACAATATACCCTTTCGTTGAAAAAACAGGTTGGTATTAAGTCGATAGAAGCATAAAGGAATAACGGTAAGTAATTTGTTATTAAAAGTTTAGGGTTATTTTCTAATTCTGAAAGCATTATTAGATGTAAAAAAACAAGAATAGCCACAAATGCTTTCTAATGTTTTTAATTTGTTTTTTTTGATTGATGGCAAAATTGTGTATTAAGCGGATTTAAAAGTTGTGAATACAATGTTCAGATACTTATAAAGCATAAACCTTTTAATCTGAAATTTCAAACTTCAAATTAAAAAAACTACCTTTGCATCTCTAAAAAATTCACATGCAAGGCTATTCTGTACTCATTATTATTGTTGCTTATTTTGCAGTTTTGCTGACAATCTCGCACTTAGTAAGCAGAAAATATTCCGATAACGATGCATTTTTCCGTGCCAACAAACAATCGCCTTGGTGGGTGGTGGCTATCGGGATGATTGGCGCATCTATTTCGGGCGTTTCATTTGTATCCGTCCCGGGAATGGTGCGCGAACTTAATTTCGGTTATATGCAGATGGTGCTGGGATTTTTTTTCGGCTATGTAGTCATCGCAAAAGTACTTCTGCCACTCTATTATAGGCTTAATCTCACCACGATATACACCTATTTGGAAGGACGATTTGGAGTCCGAACCTATAAGACAGGTGCTTCGTTCTTTTTGCTTGGGAAAACCATCAGCGCATCAGCGCGTCTATATATCGTAGCGCTTATTTTGCAGCAAACAGTTTTTAATGCTTGGAATGTACCGTTTTGGTTCACGGTATGCTGTACTATTTTGCTTATTTGGCTTTACACCCGTCGCAGCGGCATTAAAACCGTAATTTGGACCGATACCATTCAGACGGTGATTATGATTTCGGCATTGGTGCTGATAATATCTCAAGTTATGCAACGCATCAATCTGCCTACGGCGGAAATTTTTACTTCGTTGAAAAACAGTTCCTACACGGATATTTTTGTTTTTGACGACTGGCAAAGCAGGCAATTTTTCTGGAAACAATTTCTCAGCGGTGTTTTTATCCCCATTGTGATGACCGGACTCGATCAGGATATGATGCAGAAAAACTTGACCATCCGCACGCTGAAAGATGCCCAACGAAATATGTATTGGTACGGAATTATGTTTGTGCCGATAAATTTCCTTTTTCTCACGCTTGGTGCCATGCTGCTGATGCTTGCTGCTCAAAATGGAATTGCACTACCACAAACCCCCGATGACATTCTTCCGCTTTTTGCCACGCAACACCTTGGAAATTCGGTTTACGTGCTGTTTGTAATCGGTATTATTGCTGCTGCATTTTCGAGTGCTGACTCTGCATTGGCGGCACTGACAACTTCTTTTTCGGTAGATATTCTGGGCGTTGAAAAACTGAATGACGAACGGAAAGCCGTTAAAATTCGACGTAGAATACACGTTCTTATATCTATATCATTTATTTTTATCATTCTTATTTTCAGGGAAATAAACGACCGAAGCATTATCGATGCCCTTTACACGATTGTTTCCTACACGTACGGTCCGTTACTGGGCTTGTATGCTTTTGGGTTGTTCACAAAGCGAAAAACCAACGATAAAATGGTTCCGTACATAGCTGTTCTGTCGCCTGTGATTTGCTATGTGCTGAATATTGTCAGTAAAAATTT
>JAAYSS010000059.1 GCA_012518275.1 Bacteroidales bacterium | reverse complement strand
TTTTACGGTCTATGTTTTTGGTTTCTATGGAAGCACCATATCCTACAACACGTGTATTTAGTCGTTGTGCAATCTTTTTCTCAATTCCGTCAAATGCACCTCCGCAAATAAATAGAATGTTGTGTGTATTAACTTCTATGAATTTTTGTTCGGGATGTTTTCTTCCTCCTTGTGGCGAGACATTAATCACGGCACCTTCTAAGAGTTTCAGAAGCCCTTGCTGTACACCTTCACCGCTCACATCGCGGGTAATACTCGGATTGTCACTTTTACGCGCTATTTTATCTATTTCATCAATAAATACGATACCTCTCTCAGCTGCTTTTACGTTATAATCAGCTACTTGAAGTAGGCGCGTGATGATGCTTTCAATATCTTCACCCACATAGCCGGCTTCTGTAAGCACAGTTGCGTCAACGATGGTAAACGGTACTTCCAGTTTTTTTGCAATGGTTTTCGCTAAAAGTGTTTTCCCCGTACCAGTATGACCAACCATGATTATGTTTGATTTTTCAATTTCCACATCATCGTTATCATTTTTCTCTTGCATCAAACGCTTGTAGTGGTTATAAACTGCTACGGAAAGATACTTTTTTGCTTCCTCTTGCCCAATGACGTACTGATCCAAAAATTCTTTTATTTCTTTTGGTTTGGGTGTCTTGGCTTTATCTAATTTTGGGGCAGATGAGCGTCCTACAGCTTCTTTTACTATTACAGCAGCTTGTACGGCACATTCGTTGCAGATGTGAGAATTGTCCACTCCCGTAATCAAGAAGCCGACTTGTGTTTCAGGTCTGCCACAAAAATTGCATTTTTTAATCGTTTTTGCCATCTTTCTTTTCCTTAATCAACACCCTATCAATCATGCCATAATCCAATGCTTCATGCGAAGTCATCCAAAAATCGCGGTCAGAGTCTTTTTCAATTTGTTTGTATGATTTTCCGGAATGGTCAGCTATTATTTGATAGAGTTCTTTTTTGAGTTTAAGCATTTCACGCAGGTTTATTTCCATATCTGCTGCAACTCCTTGGGTGCCACCGCTCGGTTGGTGAATCATGATGCGAGAATGTTTTAAAGCGAAACGTTTTCCTTTTGTTCCTGCTACCAGTAAAACTGCGCCCATAGATGCTGCCATACCGGTACAAATAGTGGATATGTCGGATGAGATAAACTGCATGGTATCATAAATTCCCAGTCCTGCATAAACAGAGCCTCCCGGAGTATTTAGGTAGATGGAAATATCTTTCCCGGGTTCTGCTGAATCCAAATAAAGCAATTGAGCTTGAATTACATTAGCAGCATAATCATTTATAGCCGTTCCCAAGAATATGATTCTGTCCATCATCAGTCGTGAGAAAACATCCATCTGCGTAACATTCAGTCGGCGTTCTTCCAAAATGGACGGAGAAATATAGTTATTTGATACTTGCGCATATTGATCAAGTGATAGTCCGTTCATTCCCAAATGTTTGGTGGCGTATTTTCTGAAATCGTTGTTTCTGTCCATAATTATAATTTTTGTTGTTTTTGAATTAATGGAAAAATTACGAATAGCTTGCCAATTATTATTCTATGACAAAATGTCACTTTTTATTTTAGCCATCCGTTCTTCAGCAAAGATACAAGTTTTTGTTGAATTAATAGTGATGCCTGTTCCAATAGTATCATAAATAAGAAACGAAAAATCAAGATAGAAAAGGTAGAACTTAGTTGCTAAATTCTACCTTTTTTTACTTAACTATTAAAAAACACTATGAATTAATTATGCTTCTTTTGTTTCGAATAATTTATTGAAATCTTCTATTGAAATTTCTTCTTTGTTTAACTTCACATTTTCGCGGATTACAGCCAATACTTTCTCTTCCATAGCTCGGTCAATAAAATTGCGAACCGTTTTTTCTTCCTTCATCATGTTCTTAGCATAGTTTTCAATGACTTCGTCCTCCATATTTACCATGCCGTACTGTGCAAATTGAGCTTTGGTTACTTTTTTAGCATACTCTTCTACGTCGGGAAGTTCTACTTTAATATCGTGAGCTTTTGCAATTTTGTCTTTCGTCAAATCCCAAATCAAATCTTCGATTATTCTTGGATAGGCTTCATCCACTTTTTCTTGGGTCATCTCTTCATTAGTAGTTAATAACCAACGTTTTAAGAATTTTTCCGGGAAACTCAACTCTTTGAACTTATCCACAAACATTTGGCGAGCGTCTAAAGTGAATTTATATTCGCTGTCAGCTTTTAAGTTTTTCTTTATTTCTTCTGTAATTTTGGTTCGAAATTCTTCCTCTGATTTTATATTACCTTCACCAAATGCTTTGTCAAAAAGTTCTTGGTTTATCTCGCTGTGGCTGTAACGAGTAATCTCAGTAATTTCAAGTTGAAAATCTGTAGCAATGTCTTTTACTTCTTCCTTTTTGATTTTCAGGAGCGAGCTAATTTCTGTTTCATTTTCAAACGCTTTTCGGGGGTTGAAAACTATCTTATCTCCTTTTTCTTTGCTTATGAACAAGTTTTTTTGTTCCTCGTCTTTCATGTAAGCAGGAGTCAATACTGTATTTTCTGCACGAATTCCACTCTCTTTTTCAGTGCCGTTTTCAAGTTCTACGATATGACCTTTTACCATATCATTTTCTTCTACAGCATCTACCTGCTCATATTTACCAAAGCGTGAAGTGTATGATTTTATCTGGTTTTCAATCATTTCATCTGAAATAGCTATTTCGTAGTACGTTACTTCGTCTTCGCCATTTAATTCCACTTCAAAAGCAGGAGCTAAGCCAACGTCGAAATAAAAGTCAAACTCTTCTTGCAAATTAAAATCGTATTCCGGTTGTTTTTTCGTTTCGCTCGGGAGCGGTTGTCCTAAAACGGGAAGGTCATTTTCCTCTATGTAACTAATCAACTTTTCGGAAACGAGATTATTAATCTCTTCTGCTTTTACGGCTTTTCCGTACATTTTTTTAATTAATCCCAAGGGTACCATTCCCGGACGGAAACCGGGCATATTTGCTTTTTTGCGATAGTCGCGAAGCTTTTTATCTACATTTTCTGCATAGTCGGTTTTGTCAATGCTGATGGTGATTTCTGCATTGTTTTGGTCAATGTCTTTTCTTGAAATATTCATATCCTATTAATTACGATTTACAAGTTGAATGTCTGTCAAGAGATGTCGGAATCTTTTTGACGATCAAAAATACAAATAGTAGTTTTATCGGAATCAAAAACCACTTTCTTGT
>JAAYSS010000058.1 GCA_012518275.1 Bacteroidales bacterium | reverse complement strand
CAAGGAGCATGCACACTTTTTAAGGTTGTACCGCCAGATTCCAGGATAAGCTTGAAAAGTGTGCAGGATCTGCCAAGGAAAGTCGATTTTATTGAAGAACGTGCACACTTTTTAAGGTTGGACCGCCAGATTCCCGGATAAGCTTGAAAAGTGTGCAGGATCAGCCAAGGAAAGCCGGTTTTACCAAGGAGCATGCAAGCCTTATTCGCCATTGATGGTATTGGCAATGGCTTGGCGGATTGCAGCAGCACTTTCCGGATCAGGATCATACATATATAGCTGATAACCCGGCATACCATATGATGGCAGATCATTACGACCGGTTCCCGCCAGATCCATCTTTTCTATTTGCCAGGAATCGCCACTTAAAGATACATTGACTAAATTCATAACGTCCGTTGTCGGCATATTCGTTTCTGCGAACTGATTAAATTTGGTCAGCAAGCTTGCTGCATTAAGAAGATTTTCTTTACGAGTAACTTTATTAATCATAGCTTCAACAACTCGCATTTGATTACGCCCACGATCTATATCTCCTGCCGGCAAATTATAACGTTCGCGCGAGAATGCCAGTGCCTGATCGCCGTCTAAATAAATTGTACCTTGCTCAAAATAATATCTACCGTCATTTGTTGGAAATGCGTAGGGATTTTCTACTTCTATACCGCCTAAGACATCAACCAATTCAATCAAAGAAGTAAAGTTTACACGTGAATAGTAGTTTATATCGGTCTGTAGGAAATTAGCTATTGTATTGACCGAAGTTTCTACACCGTAAATACCCGCATGTGTCAGTTTGTCGTAACCGCCATTCGTACCGTAAATTTCAACATATGAGTCACGCGGCAATGTAGTCATCAGGATTTTTTTGGTGTTAGGATTAACTGTTACAATTATATTAACATCGGAACGTGAAACGGAAGATAGTTCGCCATAAGTATCAATACCACTGATATACATACTGAAACTTTCTGAACTGGTATTGACCCGATTAGGCTTTAACTCAAATTCTTCCATTACTGAAGTAGTACCTAAAATTCTTGTTTCATTTTCAAAATCCGGATATACATTACTTATGGAATCGTAGTCCGCAGTATTGAAAAGAATGGCGTCAACTGTACCGTTATATAATGAATTTACATTATCCACAAAACCGTTTGTTTTCGTAATGTTAAAACTTATATTATGCTCTTTGGAAATCTGATTTTGCGCATTATTAATATTATCTTCTTTTTCAGTGCCGGAAACACCAATGACACTACCGTTTAAATCTGTTAATTCATGTAAAGGCGAATCTTGCATTACCCTAATATCAAAAGAGATGGTTTCATGCGAAATGTCCATCGATTCAATAACTCCTACCATGGTGAATAGGAAGTAGGCAATTATCCCGATCAGAATCAGGGAAATCGTTCCTATGACATTACCGCCAATGCGTGACCCCCTGGATAATCGACCGTGGTTAACTAAAAATACCACTATAGCATTTAATATAACAATTACCAGAGTAACAATCAGACGATATTTGAATGGTAAAACATTAAAAATAAAAAATACCGCAATGGTTGCTAATGAAAGCAAGAGTAAAAGTATTGAAATAATACGACCATAAATCGATACTTTGGAAACTTCTTCCGGATAGCCATCTTGTCCATTATAATAGCCCGCTGCATATGGATCGTTTCTACGATTTGGATTCGGTCGATTGGAATTGAACCTTCTGTTTCTTCTGTTTGAGTTATTCACTTCAACACCTTTCATTGCATACTCAGAAGCTTGAATTCTTCCCGCAGGTTGTAAGTTCGGGTTTTGCCTATTGCCTGCCCGTTTTTGTCCGGGCACAGACTGTTTTGGGCCGGAAGCTGCTTGCGGGCGACCTTTTGGTGAAACTAAAGGAATATTACTTCTTTCCTGATCTCGACGGAGACGCTCATCACGTTCAGCATTGAATTGAGCTCGATCTGCATGTTCTTGGGCTCGACGAGCAGCTGCCATAGCCTTCCGTGCCGGATCCACTGCTTGTGGCCGTGGTTGTTGCGGCTGTTGTGGCCGTGGCTGCTGTGGCTGTTGTTGTCGTGGTTGCTGAGGCTGTTGTTGCCGTGACTGCTGTGGTTGTTGTGGTCGTGGCTGCTGTGAATGCTGTGATTGCCTGCGTTGTTGCGGCTGTCCTGGTTGCTTTGGTTGTCTCGGTTGCCGTGGCTGCTGCGGTTGCCCGGATTGAGCATTGTTAACCCGATTTGAATAATCAGCATCTCTATATGGTTCCGCCGGAGCTTGCCTTTGCTGAGGCATTTCATCTCGGAAAGGTTCGAAAGGTTCCGCAGAAACTTGTCTTTGTGGAGGTGCTTCGGCATCTCTCAAAGATGAAACTTCGGTATCTCTCAAAGATGGCACTTCAGCATCTCTCAAAGATGGTGCTGATGGCGCTTCTACTTCTCTAATGATCGGTGTTCTTACCTCGCGAAAAGGAGGGGGCGTTTCGACAACACCGTTAGATGGCAATTGAGCATCTCTATAAGGCATATCATCTCTATAAGGAATATCATCCCTATAAGGAATATTATTCTCTCTACGAGGAATATTATTCTCCCTGCTTTGAGTATTATAATCAGGATTTTGAATATCAAAATCGGATAAAGGAATATCATCTCTCTTCGAAAAATCATTATCTCTATTCATACACTTAAATTTTCCTTTTGTTATTAACCATTTAAGATTTTATTTAGGTTTATTTTATTTAGGTTTTATCTATTATCTATTTATATTAATTTAATTTTTAATTTAAACAAAAAATTTTTGATTTAAACAAAAAAAACAATAATAAAAAACAATAACAATAATAAACAATAATAAAAAAACAATAACAATTAAATAATAATAAATAATATACATTATAAAATATATTCATCATAAAAGCTTAAGAAAAGCTTAAGGAAATAAGATAGCCTAAATCATTATAAAAAACAATTATTTCCAAGGATTATTCTTACAATTTTTACAATACATATCAGCCGAGTAGCCATATTGGACAAGACAGTCGGCATATTCACCTACGCAAGGCATTTCAGGAACCAAAATCTGCTCAGGAGTCAGATGTGCATCAGGACGCAACATGCTCTCGGTCACAATCTGGGTAATCGGATCGACCGGTTCTCCTTTTTTCTGACAGGAATCCGGATCTTGTTTTGATCTCATACCATATGTCAGCATGCGCAATCCGTTCAAAATAACCAAAATCGTACTTCCTTCATGGGCAACAACACCTAAAGGCAGATTAATCAATTGCAAGACATTTACTATAATCAAAAAGAGCATCACAGCTAAAGAAAAGAAAATGTTTTGTTTAATGATTCTGATCGTTTTCTTAGCCATACCGATTAAAAACGGTACACGACATAAGTTGTTTTTAACCAAAATAATGTCCGCCGTTTCCATCGCAACATCGGTTCCGCTGCCCATTGCAATCCCGACATCGGCAATAGCCAGAGCCGGAGCATCATTCACGCCGTCGCCTACCATCAAAACTTTTTCACCTTGAGCTTGCAATTCTTTGATAATATCCAATTTGTCGACCGGTAAAAGATTGGCTCGAACCTGATCAACTTCGAGAATTTCTGCAATATAATTTGCATTCCTTGCTTCATCACCGGTTAACATAATCGTTTCTATACCCAATTCTTTGAGACTATTGATTGCATTTTTGCTCTCCAGCTTGACCGGATCGGTGATCGCAAAGCAAGCCATAAATTGGTCATTGCAAGTAACAAAGACTACTGTCGAACCTCTTGCTTCCCAGAGTTCTATTTGTTCTTTTTCCTGATCGGTAGGTACTAAATCCGGATCTTCAACTGCGACTAGATTGCGATTGCCGATTAGCCAGATTTGTCCCTTGTGTTCAACACGAAAACCTTTGCCTGTGATGTTTTCAATCTTATCTAAAGACAACAATTCCGTATTACTCAAGCTGATCATAAAAGCTGCTGCAATCGGATGGGTTGAAGTTGATTCAGCCGCTTTAACTATACGATTAACCAAATCCGCCTGTTCCGGATCATGATAGTAGTAATCGGTAACTCGCGGTAAACCTAAGGTTAAAGTACCGGTTTTGTCAAAAACCGCTGTATCTACCATTGCGGTTTGATCCAAGACATCTCCGCCGCGCAGAATCATGCCCTGTTTGGCACCGCGACTGATTGCGGAAAGTTTTGCAGGTGAAGCACTGGCAACCAAAGCACAAGGTGAAGCCACCGTCAGCATAACCATGCCGCGATAGAATGACTGCTGCCATTCCCAGCCGAAAACTAACGGAGTCAAGACAATGAATAAAGGAACAAAAATCAAAACCGAAACAACAAAAATTCCTTCAATTTTGCTGATGGTAGACTCAGTTGCGGACAAGGTATTTTGCGCTTCATCAACCATGCGGACAATTTTTGCCATCATGGTATCTTCATCCTTGACCGAAACAGTCATATCAAAACTTTCGCTCTCATTCAAGGTTCCGCCGATAATCGGATCACCCTGTTTTTTATGAACCGGCATTGATTCACCGGTGATTGAAGCTTCATTTAAATAAGCTTCATCCGTCAGTAATTCACCATCAATCGGCACCAATTCGCCTTTGGGTATCTGAATTCGATCACCGATTTCCAAATCTTTCGTTTCAACTATTGTTATTGAACCGTCTGCCTGATATAAACGTGCAGTTTCCGGAACAATCTTCATCAATTCCGAAATCGCATCGCGGCTTTTGTTTTCGGTATAATGTTCCAGTGAATGCGAAAGAGAAAAGATGAAAATTAAAATTGCACCTTCGGAAAAATGGCCGATAATACTTGCTCCAATCGCTGCTAAAATCATTAACACATTAGCATCCAGCTTACGATTATTTTTGAATTCTAAAATTCCGTCTTTGGCGGATTCAAAGCCTCCGATCAAAATAGCAGCACCGAAAGTAATATCAGAAGCAAGACTATATTCAAAACCGTTTAAAACATATCCTATAATTATTAAAATCCCGGAAACAATCGTCAATACTAAATCAATATTGTGTTTGCTCCAGTCAAGTATTTTATTCATTGCTGTTTCTCAACTTACATGTTTTTCTATTTTCTTTATACAATGTCAAACATTATAGCAAAAATAAAAAAAGCAGGGTCAGCTGAAGCTAACTCCAAAAAGTAAGACAAAGCTAACTAAATCAGGCTTTTCAGGCATTTTGAAATAACGCTTTTACTCATTTGTTTTAGAAGAAAATAAAGAGAATCCAAACAAATTCAAAGAAAAGAAAAAACGGATTTATAGTGACAACACAAAGGTGACAAGGTAGCAACTTATGCTAAAAAATCATGACAAAAGTTATTGCGTTGTTATTTTTTTAATTTAATTGTTTTTTAATTTATCATGCTCATTTCTCTTTTTAATTCACCATGCTCATTTCTCTGGGAAAACTGAATGAATCGAAAGTAATTTCAGTTGTTTTTTCATCATTCCCTCTAAAATAGGTCAGCGTCACAGTATCGCCCAACTCATGTTTCAATAAGTGAGTTTTCAAACTGTTCATCGAATCTACCGGATCATTGCCTAAGGCTGTGATGATATCTCCGGATCTTATTCCGGCTTTTTCCGCCGGTGAATTGGCAAATACTTCTTGAACCATCACACCGGTATCCGTCGGCAATTCTTCACCATCTAAAGAATAAATATACTGGACATTGGCACCGGAAATTCCCAAATATAAAGGTTCAAAGGATCCTTCAGTAAGGACTTTTTCAATAATCGGCTTGGCCGTATTGATCGGAATTGCAAAGCCGATACCGTCCGCCGTTTGGGGACGTGCCGTATTAATTCCGATAATTTCCCCTTCAGCATTAAATAATGCTCCGCCTGAATTGCCGGAATTAATTGCAGCATCGGTTTGAATCAGACCGTCCATAATATTGCCGTCTTCAACTCTGATTGTTCGATTAAGACCGGATATATAACCCGAGGTCAGGGTGGATTGTAAGGACAAGCCGAGCGGATTACCTACGGCAATCGCTTTATCACCGACATTAACTTCATCTGAGTCACCCATCTCGACAGCAGGAAGATTATCCCGTTCGACTTTAATAATTGCCAAATCTAAAGTCTGATCGTTCCAAATCAATTCCGCTTCCGCTTCCTGGTCATCCGAGAAAGAAACCATCAAACTTTCAAAATCGCCATTATTCACTACATGCGAATTCGTCAGGATATAACCGGTCGAATCGATGATGACACCGGAACCTACAGCTTCGGCATACTGCGGGATTTCATAAAAATAAAATTGTTGAATCAGCCCTCTAACCTTAGCGGTAATACCGACAATTGACGGAATCGTTTTTGTCGCAACTGCATTTTCTACTGTACTTGTTTCACCCAAATCGATTTCGACTTGAACATTTTCTTGGGTATATTCAGGTGCTTTTTCTACATTGCTTGCAACAGGCTTATTCGGGTCAGCCGCTTTGCTTGCTCTTAAGGCGCTTAATACACCGTATGTTGCACCTGTACCCAATAAAGCACCGACTAAAATTAAAGCAATCACGCGCAGCCAAATATTTTTCGGTTTGCTATATCGTAATTCTTCTTGGACTATTTTCCTGATTCTGGCCTCTTCGGCATATTCTGCTTCGGTTTGTTGATTTACATCGTAGTTTTGATATCCGGAAAAGTTATAATTATTCGGCTGATTATGATCGTTTAAACCAAATTGACTATTTGAATTCTGCTTGTTATCAAAATTAAATTGATTGTTCATTTTCTTCCTGACCTCTAAAATTTGCATTAATATTTATCTGTTAGAAATAATATACATCAAGTTTGGCAAGAATATGACAAAAATTATCTAAATATCATTAACAATTTGAAGTGATTGTCAAATTATACATCTTTTACCTCAGAATCACTGCGGAAGACATAAATCAGAATCACTGCGAAGGACATAAAGAGGAAATAAAGAGGACATAAAGAAAATTTCGCAGAAAGGAAACCTGCAAAGACTAATTGTAATATTCGCAGAAAGGAAACCTGCAAAGACTAATTGTAATATTCGCAGAGAGAAATCCTGCGAAGACTAGTTGTAATATTAACTGAAATTTAATATCAGTTTAAGTCGCAATTAATTAAGTCACAATTAATTAAGTCGCAATTAACAGGGTTAGAGGCTGTAAAATGAACAACTATTGCTTTTGAAAGGAGTAATAAGGTAGAATGAAATAGTTATTGAACCCGTTGAAATTATTATTAATTGAAATATATATATTGAGTAGAATTAAGAATATTTTGACAGATCAATATCTTAAAGCGTATGGAGGTAAATAAAATGGATCAAAATAACAATTATAATCCGCAACAACAGCAATATCAGCCGCAGCAACAACAATATCAGCCGCAGCAACAACAATATCAACCGCAGCAACAGCAATATCAACAGCAACAACAATATCAACAACAATATCAACCGCAATACCAACAAACTGACAAGTTAAAAGGTTCAGGTATGCTCAAAGTAGTAAGTATCTTAATGATCATTTTCGGTGCAATCGGAATCATAATGTCAATTTACAGTGTAATCACCTTGCAAGCTCTCCTTGCAGTCACTACCGGACTCTTCTCCATGGTTCCCGGTTTTAGTGATGCTGTCTATGGTGCTGCAGGTCTTTCTCCGGGATTATTATATGCAGCGATAGCTCTTGGCGGCGTAGGCTCAATAATTCAATTAATTGCCGGAATTGTTGGAGTTAAAAATCATAATAACAAGGAAAAAGCCGGAAAACTTGTCGTTTGGGGTATAGTTATTATTGCCGCTAACGTAATCAGCTCTGTCTTGACAGGAATTGGCGGTAATTTCTCCGGTACTACTGTCATCGGCTTGATCTTTGGAGCAGTTCTTCCTGTTCTTTACATCGTTGGTGCAAACCAAAACAAAAACAGCTAATCTTTTAATTTTCAGATAATTTTATATTATCGTCTGTAAATAAAATTAGTAATTAAAAAGCGTAGTCAATATCTCAAAAAAATTAGAGATTTGATTGCGCTTATTTTATTCTTTTGATTACGCTTATTTTATTTTTTTGATTACGCTTATTTTATTTCTAATAATAAAAAGAGAAAACATTTTTTCACTCTAAACGTTAACAAAACGATTTACATTTCGATTTACATTTCACTAACATTTATCAATTGGACAATTGATAAACATGTACAAATCCAGTACAATAATATAGGTAAAGAAACAGAATAAAATAATTGAATGAAAGGCAAGCATCGCTGAAATATCCGTGTTTGGTTATGTGATAGGAAAATTGGTCGTATGGAGAATGAAAGATGAAGAGCGTAGAGATCAATGTTTTTGGCGAATTGCGAATACTGGTGGATGACGTGGATATTTCTCAGACCATCTGGGCTTCTAAGAAAAAAACGGCATTGTTAGAAATCCTGATTCTCAACAGGCAAAGACCCATGTCCGTTGCACGGTTAGCGGAAATGATATGGGGGGAAGATGAAGATATCAATGCGGAGAATGCACTCAAAACGTTGGTCAGCCGCTTGCGTAAAGATCTGGAGGAAAGTGGGCTCGCCGGGGCGATTGTTACGATACCGGGCGGCTATATGTGGAACCCCGACCTTCCGGCAACTATAGATGTTTTTCGCATGGAGGAACTTTGTAATAACTTATCAGATGTGAAATCTCTCGATCCTGATGTGAGGGACCAGTTTGAGGAACTTCTCCGGATATATACGGATGATCTGCTGACGAATTCCAACCTGAGCAAATGGATTACACCTAAAAGCGTATATTACCACGATCTTTACCTGAAAACAGTCTATCAATACATTGATTTGCTGAACAAAGAAGAAGAATATGGTGAGGTAATCCGTGTATGCAAAATTGCACTGGATATCGATGCTTTCGACTCCGTACTGAATTTGGAACTGATGTCCGCGCTGCTCAATACAGGTAAGAGTAAAGAGGCGATGGAACAATATCAGAATACGACAAACTTGCAATACACACATTTGGGGTTGAAGCCCTCGGAAATACACACATTTGGGGTTGAAGCCCTCGGATGAGATTATAAATTTCTATAAAGAATTGATTAAAGGCGAAAAAAACTCGGAGGCAGAGATTGAAGAAATCTGCGAAGAACTGCGGAAGGGTCATCCGGAGGCAGGTGCGTTTGTTTGTGAATACGCTATCTTCAACGACATCTATCATTTGCAGATGCGCAATCTGAAGCGTCTGGATACTGCGATGTTTTTGGCATTAGTGGACGTGCGCAGGATGGACAACCAACAGATGGAAGCACTGGAATTGAAGCAAGTGATGGCCAGGACGTTGGATCTGTTGCGAGATAACTTGCGTCAAGGAGATACGATTTCCCGTTACAGTCCTTTGCAGTATGTGATATTACTACCTTCCGTGGCAAATGCAAAAATGGGCCGTATGGTAGTAGAACGGTTAAAAAGGCTATTTTACAGCAATAGTAAAAACGCAAAGTATATCTTTAGTTACAGTGTAACGCCACTGGCCGCGGATGATTAACTTTCGTTCAAAAAGAGAGGCGAAATGGGATAGCGTAGGCTTATCATTTGTGTGCTCTCTCTTTTTTATGTCTGCATATGAATAAATCAAAAAAGAATTCAGGTGATGGTCGCTGCCGGCGGAGTACAGGAGGACGTTTTTGAAGGAAAAATTGGACATTGTTCGGCTAACATTTCGACTAACTTTTCGGCAAACATTTCGGCTAATATTTGTGGCAGTGCTTGTTCTCGCAATTGCCTTGACAGTAGGATGTGCAAAAGAAAAAAAGACAAAAAAGGTGTTGGAAACGGAAGGAACTTCCCGAGACAGCAACCCGGTAGTACTGGTGCCTCAAGCTGATGGAACGCTGGTTTTTGAGGGAACAGCTTCTGTGATCGATGCCTCGCATCTCGAAGACGGCTATGTCATGGTAAAATATACGGGCGACGGCCGGATCAAGATGCAGATTACACACGATGATCAGGAGCCCTATACATATGATCTGCCGACAAGCGGCGTATTCCAGACATTTCCTCTGACTTCCGGGGACGGGCACTATACGCTGAATATTTATCGCAACATTTCAGGTGACCAATATGCGTTTGTCGACGGCGCATCGTTTGATGTGCATCTAAAGAATGAATTCACACCTTTTTTGCACCCCAGCCAATACGTCGATTACACGGAAGAAACCGAAGCGGTCGCATTTAGCGAAGTGCTGGCACAAGGCGCATCAGATGATTTGGACGTGGTAAAGCGCATTTATAACTATGTGGTCAATAATATCGAGTACGATACGGATAAGGCAGAAAATGTGTCTTCGTCTTATTTACCCGATTTAGACGATACTCTGAACACAAAGCACGGCATCTGTTTTGATTATGCGGCACTTATGACGGCTATGTTGCGTGTTCAGCGCATTCCTGCGCGGTTGGTCATCGGGTATGCCGGTAAGGATTATCATGCCTGGATCAGCGTCTACACGGAAGAGACCGGATGGATTGACGGCATCATTCAATTTGACGGAAAAAATTGGGTATTGATGGATCCCACCTATGCCGCGGGACGAGGCCTTGCAGATTATATCGGAGACGGCAGCAATTACAATGCATTGTTTTATTATTGAAATCCGCTCAGAAGGAGAGGCGCATGAAACGAACCAACAGGCAAAAAGAACTTTCCGCAGCGGAGCTGGAGGAGTTTTTCCAGCAGTTGGCGCTGTTTTTCAAAAGCGGAATTCCCGCCTGGGAAGGGCTTGCGCTGTTGGGGGAAGAAACGGGCGGAAGAAATAGCGAATTGTTTCGTATGTTATCCGCGAAGGTTGCGGACGGTAACAGTCTGTCTGACGCTTTTCTGCAAAGCGGTCGGTTTCCCGGTTATGCTGTAGATATGGTGAGGATCGGCGAACGCACGGGACGTATGCAAGAAATCGCTGAGTCACTGCATGCATATTATGAAGGACGCGATGCCCTGGCAAGAGAACTGCGAACTTCGGTAGTGTATCCGCTTGTTATGGCGGGAATGGTGCTCGTGGTGATTTTTGTGTTAACCGTGGCGGTGATGCCGGTATTTGAACAAGTCTTCAAGCAACTGGGATTGGCCATGAACCCTTTTTCTCTGTCCCTGCTGCGATTCGGACAGGCTTTTAGTCAATCTGCGCTGGTCATTTTGATTGTCGTCACTGTATTAGTTCTCATTTTTTTTCTTTTGCGTTTTACCAAAAAAGGTCGGGCTGTGCTTTGGCGAGCTTATGATACTTCCCCACTCACACGGAAGGTGGCGGCGGTTATTGCCGCCGAACGGTTCGCATTTTCCATGTCGCTGATGCTGGAAAGCGGCATTTATATTGTGGATGCGCTGCATTTCGCGGCAGACCTTGAAGAGAGCGAAAGAGCGAAGGCGCGAATTGTGGAACTCGAGCGCCTGCTTGGAGAAGGAAAGCCTTTGCAAGAGGCTATTTTTGCTTCCGGCATTTTTGAGGAATCATATAACGGTATGATCGTGGCAGGCTTGCGCACAGGCACACCCGGAACTATGCTTATGGAAGTTGCACTTCGTTGTCGCCGTGATGCTGAGTTGCGGCTGCAGCGGTTACTGGCTATTATTGAGCCTGCACTGGTAGCGTTGCTGTGCGTGCTGGTTGGACTGGTGATCCTGTCTGTCATGCTGCCGTTGGCCGGAATCCTATCCGGCATGTGAGAAAGGAACATGTAAGAAAGGAAGCGGTTTCTTGCGAAAAACAGGGGTCTCGAAAAAAATCAAGCAATTGCTGGGCAGCGGCGTTTTTTGGGCGGTCGCGATTTTTGCAGCCGTTGCACTTAGTATCGGATTCGGAGTGGCCGCCGCCGGAAAAACGTCCGTCTCCAGGCAGATCGTTCTGCTAAAAGATACGGTGCGGCGTGAGGCAGTACAGTGCTATGCATTGGAAGGAAGTTACCCGCAAGACCTTGCGTATTTAAAAGATCGTTACGGTCTGCGTTATGATGCAGATCGCTATGTAGTACACTATAAATTCCTGGGAGGCAATCTGCTACCGGAGATTTCGGTTTTTTATCTTGAAGATTAGGAGGCAGCAGGAGAAAATGCGGAAAGAGAGAGATACGGCAGAGATCTTGTTTGTGATTGCTTTGTTTTTCTTGTACACGATTTGCAGCCTGCTCCTCTCTGTGATGGTTGCAGATGCTTATAGCCGGGGAGCAGAACGTTCGGAACGCAATTATAATATGCGAACTTCCGTGTTGTACTTGACGGAAAAGGTACGTCAAACAACAAGTGCAGCTGGGGAAATAAGCGTGCGGCAAACCGGCGAAGGAGATGCGCTGGTGCTGGGAATGTCGGTTGAGGGCGAACAGTATGAAACGTGGATTTACGTGGAAGACGAATATCTGCGCGAGGTACTGCTGCTGCAGGGTGCGGATATCTCACCGGGAATCGGACAGAAGATCATGCCCCTCTCCTCACTTGTTCTCGAGCTGGGACCGGAGGGTCTGCTCCAAATCTGTGTGACGGACCAAACAGGTGAAACGTATGACGGCAAGGTGTTTTTGGAGAGAGCCGGGAGGAGAAATGCGCCATGAGTCAATCGTCTAAAAGCCGTTATTTTCTGGTGGAGTTGCTGATAAACTGCTTGTTGTTTGCCGTTGCCGCGGCAATTTGCATTGCCATTTTTGCACACGGAAATATTACCGGAAAAAAGAGCGCTGCCCTTTCCATGGCCGTTGCGGAGGCGCAAAACGTGGCGGAGAGTGTGAAGGCTGCCGAGGGAGACTTGCAAGTGCTTAACACCCTGCTGGATACAGGGGAAGAAGAGGGCGTATATACCCTCCGCTACGATGCAGACTGGCAGCGTCTCCCCGATGGTGCGGATAGCCCGGATGGATCCGATGGCGCGGATGGACTCGATGGTGCGGATGGTGCGGATGGCCCGGATGACACGAATGACACGAATGGATCCGATGGTGTGGATGGACTCGATGGCTCAGATGGCCCGGATGGCTCGGATGCGGTCTATGAATTGCGAGCAGTTATTGATATTGATGAGAAAAATATGCTGCAAGCAGATATCTCAGTAACAGATAAAGAAGAAACGATTTATACATTGCGCGTGCTGCGCTATCTCGGTGCAAAGAGCACAAAGAGCGGAGGGGAAATATGAAACGCAGAAGACCGGTTGTCAGTTTAGGTATTGTTTCGCTGATTACCGTGTTTACGATATTGCTGTTCGCCGTTTTTTCCGTCTTGTCGCTGTCCGGCAGCCGGTCGGATAGCATGCTTTCGGATAGGGCTGCACATGCCGTATCCGATTATTATGCAGCGGAGGCGCAAGCGGAACAGAGGTTGCAGGAACTGTCTGCCATAGCGGCAAGTGATGCAGAAACACCTCTGCGGGAGCGTTTGGAGGCGGCCGGATTTGAGATTGCGGTCGATACTTCCTATTCGGGGACAGTAGTGATTTATGATACAACTATAGATGACCGACGGGTGCTGCATGCGGAGGTCGGCATCAGAGAACAGGGTGAGGTGGAGCGGCTATATCGCCAAACCATATTGTCGGGACAATAAGGGACAATAAAGGAATACAGAGGGAGCTAAAACAATGGACATACAGATGCTGTTGAAGGACATGGTGGAACAGGGTGTAGAGGATATTTTTATCATATCCGGCCGTCCGGTTAGCTGCAAGCAAAATAAGCTTGTTAAAAACTGGGGGGAGGAAAAGCTGACTCCTGCCCAGACACAAGAGATGCTCCTTGCGGTGTATGCCTTAGCGGGGCGCAATCCGGAGACGTTTTTGAAACGAGGAGATGATGATTTTTCATTTGCAATAAAGGGGGTATCTCGTTTCCGTGTAAACGCGTACAAGCAGCGCGGATCGTATGCAGCAGTAATCCGGGTAGTAGCGTTTACTTTGCCTGATCCGGAGGAGATGCGTCTGCCAAGCACTGTTTTGGATCTGGCTGAGCTGAGAAGAGGGATGATTCTCGTCACCGGTCCTTCGGGGAGCGGAAAGACGACAACGCTGACTTGCCTGCTGGAAAAGATCAATGAACAGCGTAGTGCACATATCATCACGCTGGAAGATCCGATTGAATATCTGCTTAGCCACAAAAAAAGCATTGTTAGCCAGCGCGAGCTGATGATTGATACGGAGAATTATCCGTCTGCTTTGCGCGCGGCGTTACGGCAAAGTCCGGATGTCATCCTGATCGGGGAACTGCGGGATATGGAGGCGATCGAAATTGCCCTGACCGCGGCAGAGACAGGCCATTTGATTCTTGCCGCGCTACATTCCTTGGGTGCAGCCAATGCCGTTGACCGGTTGGTGGATGCATATCCTGCGGAACAGCAGGAACAGGTGCGCATGCAGATCTCCATGGTACTTCAGGCTGTGGTCAGTCAGCAGTTGCTGCCCGCAATTGACGGTTCGCTTGTGCCGGCATTCGAGGTTATGCAGTGTAACGGTGCGATCCGAACGTTGATTCGCGACGGCAGGACACACCAGATTCCCTCCGTACTTCAAACTTCGTCTGCAGAGGGGATGATCAGTATGGATACCAGCCTTGCGAAATTGTATCGGGAAGGACTTATCAGCAAACAAACTGCCCTTACCTACAGCATGTCTCAGGAATATCTTTTAAGACAGATTGAAAACAAATAATCAGATATACGATATAGCTTACCTATATACCTATATTACGATATACCTATATTGCGATATACCTATATTGCGATATACCTATATTGCGATATACATGCACACTATTTAAGGTTAATTTTTAGATTTTCAGGACAAGCTTAAAAAGTGTGCATATTCAGCTCGAGAAAGCCGGTTTTATCGGAAAACCTGGTGAACCATGCACACTATTTAAGGTTAAACCTAAGAATTCTCGTCTAAGCTTGAAAAGTGTGCAGGTCCAGCTCAGGAAAGCCGGTTTTATCGGAAAACCTAGTGAACCATGCACACTTTTTAAGGTTAAACCTAAGAATTCTCGTCTAAGCTTAAAAAGTGTGCAATTTAATAAAGCTTAAAAGCTTAGCTTGCAGGGAATTTTTGAATAACCGAGTACCAAAAGCATTATAAACATATAGGGAGTTATTAAAATCTGAAAATGACTATGTTGGGTATAAAACAGCTTGCGATATTTTAACCGGATAAAAATTTAAACAGTAATCGAAGAAGAGGAAAAAATATCATCATTGGCGACATAGCCAAACTAGCGAAAAAACACACTAGGAAGAAATTATTAATGTGTAGCCATTTCGCTACTGAAGAATAGAATTTTGTAACAAAGTTAATTGAAAGAGTTCCTTTTTCGTACTAATAATGTTACATTATCAATAAATTACAAATATTTTTAAAATATTTTAATGAATTTGTTAACTAAAGGCAGTCTACTTAAGAGAGGGATATGCATGAAACCAGATTATATAATTGCATATCATGGAACAAGCAAAGGAAATGCTCAAAGGATTATAGAAAACAAGTATTCATCTTCTAAAAAAACGACAGAATGGCTTGGTGGAGGAGTATATTTTTTCTTGGATATAGACCCAGCTGAAAATTGGGCTAAACAGCGTTTTTCCGATGAAGCAGAAACTCTCAAAAGTAAAATTAGTATGAAAAATGTTAAGGTGTTGAATTTATTATTTGAGAAAGATAGATTCACTTTTAAAAGGTTGGTAAAGTCGAAAGTTAAATCAATATATAAAAAAATGTTCGAGCGAGAAGAAGCTCTTATATGGAGAGGTAATCAAAATAAATTTGAAGAAGAGTTTAGATGTAGGGTTTTTAATGATGTGAAAGAAGATGAAAATTATGGTATAGTTATTGCTTCTTTTGAAAATATTAGTCCTTATCAAAAAAGTTATGCTGAATTGTTAGAAAGATTTAGAATATCTACCGCAATTATTCAAATATGTGTAAGCGATGATTATATAGATTTAATAAAGGAAACAGATATTGTTTAAAGGAGTAAAGAATATGGAATTTGGTGAAAAGTTCTTAAATGGATTAAAAAAAGATGGATATAAAACTCGAAAAAACAATGGAGAACCATCTGTGATTTTTGTAGATGAATTTGGAAATGAAGTGAAAAAGTCCATTAGAGATATATTTCCTGAATGTTTTATTGATGAAACAAAGGATGTGAAAAATACCGAAGTACTTATTGCCAAAAACATCTTATCAGTATGTGATGGTCTAGTTTCTGCGTGTGCGGATATTTTACAAAAATATTATTATATGAATATTATTAATAATTTATCTGAATTCTCTGAAAATACAATTAATAAAATAGAACAGAAACGAAAAACGTTAATAACCTCTTATAAACCTGAAAAAGCAATAATAGAAGATAAGTTTATAGATGTTCATAAAGAAAATATAGGGAGTGTTGCTTAATGAAGGAATACGAGTCTGCCTTACGGTTTGAAGGATATGTTGTTCCACGAATTAATTTTAAGTTCAATGAAAGCTTCGATATTGAAGAAGTTGATGATGGTTATGATGTAAAGCTTGATATGAAAGCTACTATTGTTAATTCGAAAGATAACAATCATATTATTTTGGAGGCTTTTTTAGGAGAGAATGACAATCCTACTTGTCCGTTTACTGCTGAAGCAGCGATAATTGGCTATTTTTCGTACAAAGGTAATGAAGATATAGCTTTGTATCAAAGTAACGGTATTGCTTTGCTTTTCCCGTACTTGAGAAATTTATTGAGTGAGATTACTTTGAAAAGTAATATATTCCCCCCGTATATTTTGCCTGCAATAAATGTTGTGAAATTTCTAGAAAACGAAGATAATATTACTATTATTGATGAAGAATAATTTTAAGGAATCAAATATAGACATAGCAAAAGCCAGGTATTTTATCTGGCTTTTCAGTTTTAAAAAATCGGCTTTTTCGTAACCCCTACTTTCAGATAATACTTAGGCAGGTGTGCGGGGAGACTTGTACCCTTAGCAATTTTACCGCGTACCATCAAAAAAAAGAGCCCGCCCAGGCGGACTCTTTTTTTATCAGTTTAGCAAGTGCGTTTTATGCATTTGCTTCTTTTTGCTCATCTTCATCATCTTCTTCGTAAGATTTTTTGCAGAACAGTGCAAGCACTAACTGTACCAGAGCAATGACTGCCATCCAGATTGTCCAGCGGTCTACTAAGACCATGGGGTTGCGCATGTCTTCCGTCAGGATGAACACGATTACCGCAACAACAAACGGGATAATACTCAGCAATCGCAGGATGCCCTTGCGCTTGATTGTATCGCTGTCTTCTTCCTCGTCTTCATCAGTAGCATATGCCCTTACGGCTTCTGTTTCTTCGTCCTCTTCGTCTTCACGTTTTTTGTTTGTGAAGTAAGTAATCCACAGAACTATCATGATAATACCTGTTAGGATGGTCAACAGCAGATTTATGAGTGCCCATTCTGCTGACGATCCGTCTGAACGCGGTGTCTCACGTTCCGGAATGATGATCGTCGGTTCCGGAGTAGGCTCTGGCTCGGGCTCAGGCTCAGGTGCTGGCTCCGGCTCGGGCGTTGGCTCGGGCTCAGGTGTCGGCTCCGGCTCAGGAGTTGGCTCTTCCGGCTCAGGCGTTGGCTCCGGATCAGGTGTAACAGGAGCTACAGGACCGGGCACTGGCGTTGGTACCGGTACCGGCACCGGCTCGGGATCAGTAGTATCCGGGTCGGGTGTTGGCTCG
This sequence comes from Bacteroidales bacterium, assembly GCA_012518275.1. Lineage (GTDB taxonomy): Bacteria > Bacteroidota > Bacteroidia > Bacteroidales > Paludibacteraceae > UPXZ01. Next base: position 1,202 of record JAAYSS010000058.1, on the reverse strand, counting down.
GGATCAGGTGTAACAGGATCGGGTGTCGGCTCCGGATCGGTAGGATCATCTTCAGGTCCGCCGCCCATTCCGCCACCGTCTGTAACGGTCAGTGTTCCAAGGTTCTCTGTAACTGTGTAGTTCGCAGCTGTTGCATTGTCCCACTCAATCTCGTAGGTGTTAGCACTGCTGCCTACCTCGGTCTGTGAACCGGTAACTGTAAGTTTCACGCTCTCGCCTCTTATAAGACCTTCAATCTTTACTGTTCTTTCGGTCAGTGCAGTGCTGTCATAGGTCTTGCTTGCACTACCGGTTGTAATCGTTACTGCCTTCGGATTTACTGTTAAAGTGCCGTTGACTAAGGCTACTTTCTTGAAGTTTGCTGTCTTATCATTGCCGTTGGCATCTTTAATGATGTACTCTTCCACTACACTTGCACTGCTGCCGGCATTCGTCTGGCTGCCGCTTATGGTTGCTTCGATTGTGAAGCCTTCCGGTAGACCGGATGCTGTCACGCCTTCGGTCATCGTTAAGGCGGTACCGTCGTAAGTCTTGCTGGCTGAAGGTGCGGTTAATACGATATCTGCTGCAGAGTTCTCTATCACTGTAAGTGTACCAAGGTTATCTGTCACTGTGTAGTTTGCAGCTGTTGCGTTATCCCACTCAATATCGTAGGTGTTGTCACTGCTGCCTACCTCGGTCTGTGAACCGGTAGCTGTCAATGTTACTGTCTCGCCATCTACGAGTCCTTCTATCTCTACTGTTGAATCTGTCAATGCTTTGCCGTCATAGGCCTTGCTTGCGCTGCCCGTTGTAATCGTTACTGTTTTCGGATTAACTGTCAAAGTTCCGTTGACTGTTGTTACGTTCGTGAAGCTCGTCGTCTGGACGTTACCTACGGTATCTTTAATTACATAGCTATTATCCACTACGTTTGCACTACTGCCTGCGTTAGTTTGGCTACCTGTAGCTGTTGCTTCAACTATGAAGCCAGCGGGCAAGCCTGAAACAATTACGCCTGTGGTCGCGGTCAGAGACGTGCCGTCATAGGTCTTACTATCTGAAGGTGCGGTTAATGTGACTTCAGATGTGTAGTTGTAGGTGTTCTTTACGGTTAAGCCGTCTGGATTAGACCTAATATAGTGATCAGGTGTTTCTACTTCATCTACTGTGTAGTTGTATTCGTCACCATTGTTATCTACCTTTGGTAGGTCTGTCCATGT
>JAAYSS010000003.1 GCA_012518275.1 Bacteroidales bacterium | reverse complement strand
CTTTTATGTAACTCAGAGGTTTAATATCTCTTACATCGGTAAAGTCATATTGGTAAATGCCGTCGTCGGCAAATACTATCAGCAGTTTTTTGTAAATCAGTAGATTGTAGCCTTCTATCTCCTGTTTATGAAAATAGAGGTTCTCGGGTGCCATGATTGTCAACGGGTTAGCAGCATTGAAAACTTTTAAACCATCATCGCAAACAAACAAAGTTCCGTTGTCAATGGCAAGTCCTTTTGGTTTAGTCATATCATAAGAAATCAATTCTTTGGGCGTTTTTGGGTCTGATATATCGTAAACAATCAGTTGATTAACCTTTTCTCCGGAAAAATTATCGGGATGAGTGGTTATGTATGCTTTATCATTCTCAACAGCCACAGGGTTGCATCCTAAAATATCTTTAATCGTAACCAGATGTTCCGCTTTAACGGGATTTGCTATGGAATAAATCATCAAACCGGCAGGTGTTCCTATGTACAAGTAGTTTTTGTAGCTGAAAATTGTTTCAATATTGTTGCCGATAAAAATATTATCGCCCATTTTTTCCGGTGTAGCTGATTTAATGTCAAAAATTCCAAGTTGATTATCTAATACCGTATAAAGAAAATTTTGATAAATGGCAAAACGCGACATGGAACCGAATCGACTAACTCCACTTTTACTGTATTCAGAGTTGGATGAATACATCTCATCATTTATCTGCATGCCTCCGCCCAACAGATTTTCGTGGTAGTAATAAAAACTTCGGTTGTAACTGTCCGTACGTTCTACCGATTTCCAGCCCACCACTACGCCATTAGTTTTGTCCATGCTTTTTTCATAATCGCACGGATAGCCGTTGTCGGCTGCGGGTAGGGCAGTAGGAAAGACGTCATTTTTACGCCCGTTCAGAATGGGGTGCGAAGGGTCTGAAATGTCGAACCAAACCAAATCCACATAAGAGTCGGCATATAGCAGATTATCTTTGATGATTAAGTCGTTATTGCCTAAAATTTCGATAAAACCAACACCAACAGGATTTTTCGGATTGCGATTGTCTAGTATATGAATCCCTTTTTCAGGTTCAGAGATGTACATAAATTCACCGAAAAAAGCTATATTTCCTTGTTTTTCAATGGCTTGATGCTCCTGCTTTATACGTACGGATTGGCGAAATAATTCGTACGGCATAAATATCGGTTCATTGACTTTATAGATAGTTGATTCTGCTACTTCGTTAGAACAGGAATTGAAAAGAAAAATTCCCAACAGAAGGATAAGTATGGTTGATGTCTTTTTCATGACAATTGTTTTTTAATTTGAAAATATTCCAATGCACTAATACACTAATTAATTAACCAACTAATACTTCTCCACATTACCCATTTTTCCCATAAACAGGATAATACCCGAGTTTTTTTCTTTGATTACAAATGCAAACGGTTTATTAGCAATAAATTGCGGATTGTTCGATATGGCTTCTGTTATCCCTACGGTTGTTACCGCAGCAGCTTCGGTGCCTTCTTCGGTTACTTCCACGTATGTGTCGTGTTGTACGAAATCGATATACAGTGGTTTTAGATTGGAAATTCCATCAAATTCGGCAATTTTGGTAAATGCTTTCTGCATTCCCATGGCTTGAAGCATCGGTTTCAACTGAAATTTATTTTCAACCTTGAAACGTGGAAATTGCACGGTTACCTTTTCATTTGCCATTTTTTGTTCTGCATTGTTAAATCTTTCGTTGGTTAGTTCATTGAAATCGGCTTCTCCTACTTTCCCTTTCGGCAGTATTACGGTCATGCTGAAAGTCGAGTTTCCGTAAGGCATTTCCAAGTATTGTGCATATTCATCTTCGGCATAGGCAAATGTTTCGGTCATATTCATGTAGTTTACTTTTACGCTCTGATTTTTTTCGTTCGTAAAATTGCCTTCGTGCGTGTCTTTTTTCTTAAACTGTTTTACCCATATCCCCTTGAAATAGATGGCATTGATAAGAAACATCACGTGCCCGTCTTCTATTTTATCGAGCACTTTCGGTATCAAACCGTTGGTTTGGTTGTTCCACCATTTATTGATGGTGGAAACAGCTTCCGGTTTGGTAAAATCAAGCGGTGAAATCTCGGCATTAAAGTAATCAATGTTGGTATTCAGGAAATTAGGTTTCACGCTGAAAGTGTTCCTGTACCAAATGGAGTTGGCGATGGACAATTTTATTTTCGGGTCCATCTCAGGAAGCGAGCTCAGTATCAGCTTATAATACTCGTTGATGTCCTTCGTGGATATTCCGCTTATTTTCAGCGCTTTTTCCATCTCGGTTTTGGTGTTACCCGCAGCACCGTTCCACGTCATTCCCAGCGCGATGCTCACGCTCAGCGGCGAGATGAATACGTTGCTTTCGTTTGTGTTGGCAAGGGTTTGCTTGAACAGCTCAAACGAAAAATCATTGTCCTGTGCAACCTTTACTCGCTGAACTTGCGTAAGTTCCATCGGCTGAGTTTCTTCTGCCGGCGGATTTTCTTTGTTATCGCAGCCGATTAGTAGCGCAATAATCATTAGTAATGGAAGAATCTTTTTCACGATTAGTGGGTTTATTTGTTTTTCTGATTGTTGAAAATATGGGTATTCCCATGTAAATCTGCATCTTGTTGTTCAAAGTTTGAAATGGACGAAACATTATTTCTTAGTTCGTTATTTCTATTTTCCACAAATGCGCTTACTGTGCCAAATACTGTGATGCAGATAAGCAGGATAACGCAAACTTTCGCAATGGTATTTTTTCTATGTTGGATTTGTTCGTTAGTCATGTCTTTGGTATTATTCTAAGTGTTTACAATTCAATTCTCAAACCGCCATTCACGCCGATATTCAAGGGTTGTTCGGTGCGCGCACTCATCGGTTGATTATTTTCTAAGTAATACGTTAATTTCGGTTCCAGGAAAAGGCTTAAGTCTTTGTTTAGTTTGTAGTCAAATCCCACACCACAGCCTACCGACCATTGTACGCCTTCAATGCTTGATTTTACTACTTTATTGTTGACAACCGATCTACTATCCACTTCTTGAGTATAATGTGAGCGGAGTCCTTTTTCGACCATGGTTCCGGCTGTTGTATATAAATTCCAATTGGGTTGTTTAATTGCTTTAACCCTTACGTTCAGCGGAACACCCAAGTAATGGAGTTGTAAAGTTCCGTTTTTATCCACACTTCCCGGATTTCTGTACATAGATTTCAGATAGGTGTAAACCAATCCGCTCTCCAAACTTACTCGTTCAGTAAGTGGCTTTTCAACTGTAACTCCCACAGAAAGTGGCAATTGATGCTCTGCATTGGAGTAATCATCAGGTGTAAGGATGCCGGAGTAACTTTCGGTCACTTTCTTGCTTACTAATTGACGTGGTGGTGTAGAACTCATCATAGGAGCGAAATCCTGCTGTTTAATTCCGCCATCGGTGACCGTTCCACTTGAGCCAAAGGTGGTTGCGAGAAGTATCGGACGTTTTTTTCGTGTCCGTTTAGGGTGATTGGGGATTTCCGGATAATCGTTTAAATCCGGCAGTCGGTCTATCTTTTCTGTTTTACGATTTGTACCTTGGTTATCAGTTAATTGTTCCGAAGTTCTATCGGTATTGTTTTGAGTATCAACCGTTGCTTTTGGCTTCCAATCATCCATTTTCGGTGCTGAATTATCGTCAAGTTCCGCAATTTCTTCTTTTCGCACAACTGTGCGTGAATCAACCGTATTTAGATGAGCATCGGTATATAAATTGCGGGTTTTCGTTTTTTGGGGGAATAACCCGGCAGCATTTTTTTGCACTGTCGGAGTTGATTTGGGATTTGTAGAAAAATCAGCATCTGCAGAATTGCTTGCCGGCTCTTTCGCATCTGCCATGGATTTAGGTTCTTCTATTGTACTCACTTCTGTTTTTGATGCCATAGTGTGAGTTGTATCGGATGTGTTTTGAATGGGATAAATCAGCAATAAAAGTGCAATTGCTGCCGCAATTCCGCCTGAAATCCAATACCAAGGTACAATGCGACGTTTAGCAGGTTTCGGTGTATTTAGCTTTTGCTCGATACCCGCCCATATGTCGTCCGACACAGGTAATTGATGATTTTCCAGTTTCTGCTTGACCAGTTTGCTAAAATCATCTAATTTATCGATATTTTTGTTCTCTTTTGACATTATTTCTTCATCAATTTAAGTACGCTTTCTTGTAAGAATTTTCGCGCACGTGAAAACTGAGCTCTCGAAGAATTTTCTTTAATACCCAATTTTTGAGCAATCTCAGCATGTGTATATCCTTCAATGGCGTACATATTAAAAATCACTCTGCTTCTGCTTGGTAGTTCCTTGATGCACTCCAACAAATCATTGGCTGAAACCTGTTCAATCTGATACAGGTCTATATCGTCCGGATAATCAGGAAGTCGCTCCATACTGACATACGGATTAAGCATTTTATTGTTTGCAAGTTCTTCCAATGCGGTATTTACAAAAATTTTCCGAATCCACCCCCCAAAAGAGCCTCTGCCCTCGTATTGCTCTATTTTTGTAAACAGTTTGATAAATCCTTCTTGAAGTACGTCTTTTGCTGATTCATAATCAGATACATAACGAACACATAAAGCCAACATAGCCGGGGAGTACTTCTCGTACACCTCTTTTTGAGCCCAAGACTCCCCACGTTTGCAGCCGGCAATTAAACGTTGTTCGTTGTCCACAGTTTCCTTCTTTATTTAATGATGATTTTTAAGCCCGAAACGCAACATTGAAAGCATAAGTTTAATATTATTTAACTTTTCAGGGTGATAAATTAAAAAAAGAGCCAAAAATTTTTAGAAAATAACTCATCTAATTAATTATCCGGCTCTTTTTATCTAGTTTTGAAAGATTTCAGATTGAAAATCCTGCAAATATTCTTTCAATCTACTTTAGTAAGAAAATTCTCAAACTTTTAATTTTCTTCTAATATCTATTATTTTAGCCATTTATCCAGCCAATTGAAGAATGTGCGTTGCCACAGAATACCGTTTTGCGGTTTTGATACCCAGTGGTTTTCATTGGGATAAATTAGCAGTTCAGCTGGAACATCACGCAATATCGCGGCGTTGAAGGCAGCCATTCCTTGTGAAGGCAGGATGCGGTAGTCCTTTTCACCGTGAATAATTAGTATCGGAGTGTCCCATTTATCGACAAAAAGATGTGGCGAGTTAGCATAGGAGCGTTGAGCTATCGCATTGTCTTTTTCCCAGTAAGCGCCGCCAAAATCGTAATTTACGAACCACATTTCTTCTGTTTCAAGGTATTGCTGTGGCAGGTTGAACATGCCGTCGTGAGCGATGAAGGCTTTGAATCGTTTCTCGTGATGTCCGGCAAGCCAGAATACAGAGAATCCGCCATAGCTTGCACCCACACAGCCGAGTTTGTCTTTATCCACAAACGGTTCTTTGGACACTGCATCAATCGCTGAAAGGTAATCTTTCATGTTTTGTCCGCCGTAGTCGCCGCTGATTTGTTCGAGCCATTCCTGCCCAAAACCGGGAACTCCGCGGCGGTTTGGCGCCACGATAATGTAGTCGTGAGCAGCCATGATTTGGAAATTCCAACGGTACGACCAAAATTGGCTCACCGCCGATTGCGGTCCACCTTGGCAGTAGAGTAGGGTAGGGTACTTTTTATTCGGGTCGAAATGTGGTGGATAAATTACCCAAACGAGCATCTGTTTGCCGTCTGTGGTAGTTACCCACCGTTCTTCTACATTGCCCATGGTGAGCTGGTCAAGGATTTCCTTATTCTCGAAGGACAGCTCCGTGTCTTTTCCTGTTTGCATATCTACGGAGTAGATTTCTGTTGGTTTGCTCATGGATTGTTTCAGAGTTATCAGCTTGTCCTTTTGTGGAATAACTTTAACGTAGTCGTGAATACCATCGGTAACTTTGGTGATTGAATCATTTTCAATATCGGAGCGATAAATCTGTGTAACGGCATGCTGTACACTGACGAAGTAGAGCGATTTACTGTCGTCACTCCAAGCTAATCCGTTGGAATTTTGGTCAAAATCGGCGCTTAAATCTTTCTTTTCGCCGTTTTCTAGATTCATCAGAAACAGACGGCTTTTGTCCGATTCATATCCGTCGCGTTCCATGCTTTCCCATGCCATCCATTTCCCGTTAGGGGAGAAAATCGGATTGACGTCATAGCCCATCATCCCTTCGGTTTTATTTTCGGTTGTTTCGTTTTCCACGTTGTAAAAGTAAATATCAGAATTGGTCGAAACGGCATACTCTTTTCCCGTTTTTTTACGGCAGGTGTACGCTATTGTTTTGCTGTCGGGGCTCCAAGCCAGCTGTTCGATTCCGCCGAAAGGCTTCATCGGACTTTCGTACGGCTCTCCTTCCAGCAAGTCTTTGATGTTTTCTAATTTTCCATTCTTAAAATCAGCAACAAATGGATGCGGAATGCTTTCTACCCATTCGTCCCAATGTTTGTACATCAAGTCATTGACGATAATTCCGGTAGTTTTTGGTAAATCGGGATGTTTGTCGATGGTTCGCTCGCCGTATTTTACGTCGGAAATGAAAAGCAGTTTGCTCTCATCGGGCGAGAACAGAAAATCGTTGATGTTTCTTTTGTGGTCTGTGAGCTGTTTCTTACCTTTTCCGTCAGCATTGATTTTCCAAAGTTGAGAATTTCCGCTTTCGTTGCTCAGAAAGGCAATGGTTTTGCTGTCGTTCATCCATTTAGCGCTTGATTCACGGTAAGGTGAGCGAGTGAGCTGTCGTTTATCTGTCCCGTCCACATTCATTACAAAGAGTTCGGAATTGCTTTTGTCTTCTTCCACGCTGTAATAGGTTACGTTGTAAACGATTTTCGAACCGTCGGGCGAGACATCCACGCTCCCTATTCTGCCGAATGCCCAAAGTACTTCGGGTGTCATTCGTCCGTTTTCAATCGTTACGGTGCTTTTTTTAATTACTTTTGAGTCTTCTTTTTTAATGTCGCCACACGATGCAGCGATTGTTCCAAAGGCTATTGCCATACAAAATAATTTAAATGATTTCTGCATATGTTTGTTTTTATATTTTTAGACTTTTACCCCTAATTTGAGAAGTTGAATATCCAATTATTTTGCTTCTCTTTGCAAATATACGACTTAATTTTTCTTTTTTTATGAAAATTAGGCAATAGATTAAACTTTTTTCTGTCAAAAAGGTTTTAACCCTAAACAGGTAAAGATGAAAATGGATTATTTTATAAATCGTGCAACCAATTGGGATACGCCACGGAGAATCAGCATGGCTAATCATTTTGTGAATGCGCTTTTGGAGCATGTAGAGCCTAAATCACATTGGAAGGGTATGGAGATTGGTGCCGGTACCGGTTTGGTGGGGTTACAACTTTTGCAGAAAGTTAGATCAATGGTGTTGGTGGATACTTCTGTAAAGATGTTGGATGTATTGAAAAAGAAAATTAAAGGAGTGAAGAATGTGGAAATTGTATCTAGTGAAGTTACTGATTATCAAGTGCGAGATATTGATTTCGTGTTTTCAAATATGTCGTTTCACCATATTGAAGATATCCCTGCAACGTTGGAACATGTATATAAAATTACACAACCTAATGCTGTAATGGTCATCGGAGACCTTCGTTCGGAAGACGGTTCGTTTCATCAATTTGACCCTGTTCCGCATAGGGGATTTGATACGGACGAACTGTCTGAATGGGTCGAAAATGCCGGGTTCAGCGTGAAGTCGGTAAACACCTACAATGTCCTAAAGCGTGAAAGGATGCAAGGCAAAATATCGGAGTACGAGCAATTTATTTTGGTGGCGGAGAGAAAATAACATTGGCTGTTTCTTGTCGTTCCTCATATGTCATTAGGTTGATTAAGAGCCTACTATGAACAAGCTGCCACCTAAAATAAAAGCACACAAACCACCTTATTCGGTAAAATTATCTTTCAAAAGAGCCACAATTTGTGGTACGATAATGCCCCGATTTATTGAAGTCAGATAAAGCATTATAGCTCAGCTCAGTATATGTTTTGGTCGAGTTAAAAGTTCTTGCTGACTGTAAATTGGATTGTATCTTGTTTATTTTTCAGCCTTTTGAGTAGAATTTGGTGACCCCAGAGCTTTTCTTACGGCTGTTTCCCGATGTAGGCTAAAATTCCTCCATCCACGTACAAGATATGTCCATTCACAAAGTTTGAAGCTTCGGAAGCCAAAAATACTGCAGGTCCTTTCAAGTCTTCAGGAGTTCCCCAACGAGCAGCGGGAGTTTTTGAAATTATAAATGAATCGAACGGATGGGGTGAACCATCGGGTTGTTTTTCGCGAAGCGGTGCTGTTTGCGGCGTAGCAATGTATCCGGGCCCGATTCCATTACATTGAATATTGTGTTCGCCGTATTCGGAACAAATGTTTTTTGTCAACATTTTCAATCCTCCTTTTGCGGCAGCGTAAGCAGAAACAGTTTCGCGCCCCAGCTCGCTCATCATCGAACAAATGTTGATGATTTTCCCATGTCCTTTTTTTATCATGTTTGGAATTACAGCTTTTGAAACGATAAATGGTCCGTTCAAATCAATGTCAACCACTTCGCGAAATTCTGCCACTGTCATTTCATGCATCGGAATGCGTTTGATGATTCCGGCATTATTTACCAAAATATCAATAACACCGATTTCCTTTTCAATACGGGTCACCATGGTGTTAACATCGTCTTCGTTAGTAACGTCACAAACGTAGCCGTGCACATTGATTCCATCAGCTTTAAATGCTTCCAGCCCTCTTTTTACTGAGTCTTCTTTTCTGCTGTTAATTGCAATTGTAGCCCCGGCTTCTGCCAAAGCTGAAGCAATTGCGTATCCGATTCCATGAGAAGCGCCGGTAACCAGCGCAACTTTTCCGTCTAATCTAAATTGAGTCATAATGATTAAATAAATTTAATGTAATTGAATGGTTAAAAAAGAGAAAACACTTCCATAACAAGCTCAAAAGTGGAGCTTGAACATTTAAAAGTCACATTAGAAGCAGATTCTTTAACTTCCGGCTATTCTCCTATTTTAAGTCAATAATTTTTGAGAAATCTTGGTCTCCATAATCGAGATTTTCACCTGCCATTCCCCAGATGAACGTATAGTTGGATGTCGCAGCTGCCGAATGGATAGACCATTCAGGAGATAGGACTGCTTGTTCATTCTGCATCCAGATGTGACGAGTTTCATCTACTTCGCCCATAAAATGGCAAACAGATTGATCTGTCGGAACTTCAAAATAGAAATATGCTTCCATACGGCGTGCGTGAACGTGAGCAGGCATTGTATTCCAAACGCTTCCGGGAGCAAGTTCTGTCATGCCCATCTGCAGTTGACAGGTTGGAAGAACTTGGTTTACAATTAATTTGTTAATTTTTCTGTGATTTGATGTTTCAAGACTACCCAGCTCAACAATTTCAGCATCTGCTTTGGTAACTTTCTTGTCCGGATAATTTTTATGGGCGGTTGCCGAGTTGAAATAGAATTTAGCGGGGTTATTCTTGTCATTGCTTTCGAAATAAACTTCGCGCTTGCCCCTGCCTAAATACAATGCTTCTTTGTAATCCAATTCAAAAATGTCATTACCCACTTTTACTTTCCCTTTTCCACCTACGTTGAAAATTCCCAACTCACGAGAAGTAAGGAAAATGGGTTGTTTTAGATGCTCGAACGTTTCCAGATGAAGTGATTCATTTACCGGCATCGCTCCACCTACAACCAAACGGTCATACATAGAATAAACCATGTTAACTTCATCTGTTGCAAAAAGCTTTTCAATCAAAAAATCTTTTCTCAATCTGGAAGTTGTGTAATGCTTTGCGTCTTCCGGGTGCGCCGCATAGCGCAACTCATAATTTGTTTTCATGATAGAATATAATTTTATTTGTTTTTGTAATATTTCTTAGTGTAACAAAAATAATGGGATATCTAACTCCAACATCCTATTAGTTTATGTAACGTATTTCAAATTGCCTTTTCTTTCTTATAAAAATATAAATTCAAAAGGCAAAAATGAGTTCCATCACCAATTACTCTTCAATTGGCTTATAAACCGGAACCAATAATTTCATAATTATCCATCCAATAAGATAAGCAACGGCACATATACAGAAAATAATAAAATATCCTGTATTGATTCCTTCGAATCCTAACAGTTTCATGTTTGTTTTTTCGCTAAAGTCAAACAAGGCTCCGGACCCTTTGTTGATAAGGAATGAACCCACACCTCCTGCCATACCCCCGATACCGGTTATTGTAGCAACAGCATATTTCGGGAACATATCTCCGATAGTTGAGAACAGGTTAGCCGACCACGCTTGATGGGCAGCAGCAGCAATACCGATGATGATTACCGGAATCCAAACTGAAATATGTCCCAGTGGTTGTGCAAACAGAGCTAACAGCGGGAAAAATGCGAAGATAAGCATAGCTCTCATGCGTCCGGCGTAGGGTTCCATTTTCTTCTTATCTACAAAATAGGTAGGTAAATAACCACCTGCAATGGAAATCATTACGATTAAATACAACACAAAAATGTAGGGAGCGCTTTCTGTTGAACTCATTCCATATACTGATTTGAGGTAAGCAGGTGCCCAGAAAAGATAGAACCACCAAACCCCGTCAGTCATGAATTTACCTACTACAAACGCCCACGTTTGTTTGTACCGAAAAGCCCTTCCGAATGACATGTGTTTCTTCGGAGCAACAGTTTCATTTTGAGCAATAATATTTTCTTCAGCTGCATCATCTTGATGAATATAGGCTAATTCTAACTTATTCACTCTTTTATGCACTTCGGGTTTTTCATACATAAAAATCCAGAATCCCATCCACACGAAGCCTAAAGCACCAATCATGATAAAAGCCATTTCCCAACCCCACGCTTTGGCGATAAAAGGAATAGATACAGGAGCAAGCAAGGCACCAACCTGCGCACCGGAATTAAATATACTGGTTGCAAATGCCCTGTCTTTTTTGGGGAAATATTCAGCAGTAGTTTTAATTGCAGCAGGAAAGTTTCCGGCCTCACCTACAGCTAAAACAAAACGAGAGAAAATAAAGAGTGAAACACTGATAGTTATAATTTTCGAAACATCACTTACGGCAGCAATGGTCTGACTCGCTGATGAAAAACTTATTGTCCAATCACCTGCCGCGATACCGGCTGTTGCTATACCACAGAAGGCATGTATTATCGCTCCGAACGACCATACTCCGATTGCCCAGAGATAGCCTTTCTTAGTATCCATCCAGTCGATGAATTTACCGGCAAAAAGCATGGATACGGCATAAAATATAGAAAATAAACCGGTAATTGTACCGTAATCGTTGTTTGTCCAGTGAAATTCCGGCGCGATAAAATCTGCCCAAGTTAACGATAATACCTGACGGTCCAGGTAATTGATTGTTGTTGCAAAAAATAACATTGCAACCATCGTCCAGCGGTAATTACTCATTTTACCCTCGTGTTGTTGTACTTGTGTCATGTTATTGATTTATTGATTAATAATTTTATTGTGAGTTATTTATCTGTATTTTTTTATTATCTCGATACTTGTTTTGCAAAGCTCGGTAATATTGCTCCATTCCTTATTTTTCAAGACTTCTTTTGGAAAAAGGTTAGATCCCATTCCTACACAGAACACACCAGCTTGAAACCATTTTGATAGATTTTCTTCAGTCGGTTCCACGCCGCCTGTTACCATTACATTGGTCCAAGGCATCGGTGCTTTGATGTTTTTTACAAACGACGGGCCACCCACATTTCCTGCCGGGAAAATTTTTACCAAGTCGGCACCTAATTCTTGTGCATATCCTATTTCTGATGTTGTAGCACAAGCAGGAGAATAAAGAACTGAACGGCGATTACATATTTTGAAAATTTCGGGATTCAAAAGTGGTCCCACCACAAAATTGGCACCCAGTTGCAAATAGATTGTTGCTGTTGGAGCATCAACAATAGAACCAACTCCAAGAATCATTTCCGGACACTTCTTTGCCGCAAATTTTACTAATTCGCCAAACACTTCATGTGCAAAATCACCTCTGTTGGTGAATTCAAATACACGTACGCCACCATCATAACAAGCTTTTACCACTTGTTTTGCCACTTCCACATCTTGATGGTAAAACACAGGTACGAGACCTGTAAATTGCATAGCTGTTAAAACTTGAATTTTATTGAATTGCATATCTTTGTTTTTTATCTTACAACTCGTCCGCTACCATCTCCACTCATCAATGCTTCCACTTCTGCGACTGTTACCAAATTAAAGTCTCCGTAAACGGTATGTTTCAAGCAGGATGCTGCAACTGCAAAGTCAAGTGCTTTCTGATTGTTTTCGCCATAAGTCAAAAGCCCGTAAATCAGTCCGCCCATAAACGAATCGCCACCACCGACTCTATCAACGATATGTGTGATATCATATCTTTTTGATTCGTAAAGTTTTCCATCGGAGTAAAGAACCCCTCCCCAAGTGTTGTGGTTTGCATTAACGGAACCGCGAAGTGTGATGATTACTTTTTTTGCTCGCGGGAATTTCTTTATCATTTGAGTGCAGACGCTTTCAAACTCTCCTGCATCAATTTTGCCTCCTGTCTGAGCCACCTCAAATCCTTCCGGTTTTATACCAAAAACCTTCTCGGCATCTTCTTCGTTTCCAAGGATTACATCACAGCCTTCTACCAATGCAGGCATTACTTCCGACGCTTTTTTGCCGTATTTCCAAAGGTTTTTACGATAATTCAAATCAGTTGAAACAGTAACTCCAAGTTTGTTGGCAGTTTTGATTGCTTCTAAACAGGCATCTGCGGCACCTTGCGAGATGGCCGGCGTGATTCCTGTCCAGTGAAACCAATCCGCATCTTTCAGCACTTCTTTCCAATCAATCATACCGGATTGAATATTAGCAATGGAAGAATTGGCTCGGTCATATATCACTTTTGAAGGGCGGGCAACGGCTCCTGTTTCCAAGAAATAAATCCCCACACGCTCTCCTCCGCGTATTATGTTTTTTGTATCCACGTTGTGTTTTCTAAGTTCTGAAATACACCATTCCGCAATGTCATTTTTCGGCAAACGAGTCACAAATTCTACGTTTAAACCGTAATTTGCAAGTGAAACTGCTACATTAGCTTCTCCGCCACCAAAGGTTGCAGTCAGATTGTTTGACTGAATAAAACGTTGATAACCCGGCGTTGCCAGACGAAGCATAATTTCACCAAAAGTTACTATTTTCTTACTCATTTTTTATAGCTTAATAAACGTTATCGGATAAAATTAGAAGTAATTTTTCTACACTGTCGTTCTTTATTAAATCGTCTTTACGTACAAATGTATAATTTTCTGATGTAATAAACCAATGAAAAATAAAATGTAAGATTTCTTCTTTGAGCTTTTCCATTATTTTCTTTAGATTCTAAGCTGTTGTTACCATGTGTAAGCATTGATTATATCCTTTATGTCGCCAACATGCGGATAATCCATCTTTATGGATATGTATGTGCTTAAAACTTACAAACCTTGCGCAGTCCGTCGCTGGGATTACAAATCCCCGCTGACTTCTCCCAATAACGGAAACTATAACTTCGAAATGGTTTCAAAAAAACGAGAGAAATACTTTTGCATCCCTCTCGTTTTTTATGAATTTTTATTTCACCGGTTTAGGGGGCTTTTCGTCACCTCTTTGCTGTGGTTTGCCTATCGATTCTCGCATGGATGTGTCTGCCTCGATATTCTTCATGCGATAATAATCCATGATTCCTAAATTTCCATCGCGGAAAGCTTCTGCCATGGCACGTGGCACATCGGCTTCTGCTTCGATAACTTTTGCGCGCATCTCTTGTGAACGGGCTTTCATCTCTTGCTCTTGGGCGATGGCCATTGCTCGGCGTTCTTCTGCTTTTGCTTGCGCAATATTCTTGTCGGCTTCAGCCTGATCCATTTGCAGTTGTGCCCCGATGTTTTTACCTATATCAATATCGGCAATATCGATGGAAAGTATTTCAAATGCTGTTCCTGCGTCGAGTCCTTTTTTCAGCACGAGCCTTGAAATAGAGTCGGGATTTTCCAGTACGCTTTTATGTGATTCCGATGAACCAATAGATGATACGATCCCTTCACCTACACGTGCCAGAATGGTTTCTTCTCCGGCTCCACCCACCAATCGTTTGATGTTGGCACGAACGGTTACGCGGGCTTTTGCTATTAGCTGGATACCGTCTTTGGCTACTGCAGCAACGGGGGGTGTGTCGATTACTTTCGGGTTTACGGACATTTGCACTGCCTCAAACACATCGCGTCCGGCAAGGTCAATAGCTGTTGCCATTTTAAAGTTCAAATCAATATTGGCTTTTGATGCAGAAACGAGTGCGTGCGTAACCCGCTCAATATGGCCTCCGGCAAGGTAGTGTGCTTCCAGCGCATCCCGGGTAACTTCATGAGCCAAATCGGCTTTGTGAGCTTCAATAAGGCAAGCTACGATGGTGCGCGGCGGAACCTTTCGAATCCGCATCAGGAAAAGTTGCAACAATGAAATCCTTACGCCCGATACCCTGGCTGAGAGCCAAAGTAGGAACGGCACGTAATAAAAGAACATAATAACAAGTACAAGCAGTACTAATAGTAAAATGATTTCGAATCCTAGCATAATTTATTATATTTGGTTAAATGCCTGCCCGACGCAAGCGGGGTTAAATAATCGAGTGATTGAGTAGTTAAAAGGTAAATCTGTTAAATGATTATGCTTTTTCTACCAAAACATTTGTTTTAAAAACTTCCAATACTACAATTTCTTCGTCTTGGTCAATAAAATCGTCAGCTGTTTTTGCTTCCACGGTAATGTCGTTAATTTTAACTTTTCCCATAGGTGCAAGGCGTGAAACCGTTGTGCCTTTATCGCCCGGCTTTATTTGGGTTTCGGTAACGGACTCTACTTTACTTTCCACGTTGGTTTTTAACGCCATGCGGTCGAATGTTTTTGACTTGGCGAAGGCGTAAATAGATCCCCCAATCAGAAAAATGCTGCCTACAAGTGTAATGTGCCCGGCAGTGGTGCCTAAATAATGATAAGCGTACCATACAGCAATGACTGTGAGCAGAACGCCCACGATTCCTGCAATGGATATGCCGGGGATTAGAAATGCTTCGATGATGAAAAATATAATTCCAAGCGCCAGCAAACCAATTACAATTGCGATTTCCATAACGAAAATATTTTTGGGTAAAAATACAAAATAAAATTGGAAAAACAATGTATTATTCAAGTACAATTTGCGAATTGGTCAAACATGGCTTCAAAGTACATTGATTTCTTTGTTTCTCATCAGCTTTTCGTGTGATTTTATCTGTGCAGGAAGTTCTCGTAAACGCTTTTCAAGTTGCAAGATTTTTTGTCCGATCGTCTGTTTTTGCTCTCCCAAATTATTTAAATATTGCTTGCGTAATAGGCAAAGCTCATTTTCCGTAGTTTGTTTTTCTTCCACCAGTTTCATCATTTGGAAATAATGATTACGTGCCTCGTTGCTTTTAAAATCAGCGTCAGAAGAGTATATAAGGGTGTTGTTGATGAAAATGAGTTCTTTTTGACCCGTTTCTTGTGGATTTTTGGGTATGGGCGTATTGAGAGCAGTAGCATTGAGTGTAAACTCAGTAATCTGAGCGCGATTTATAAGCGAATCCATATCGTTGGTGCGGATAATTTTCTTTTCTTTGTTTGGAATAAATTGATAGATAGCCACTTTTCCTTCCGGCAGAAAGCGGTCTGATGCAAACCAACCCACATTTTTCAGTTCGTCAACCACCATCATGTAGTCGTTGAAAGGCGAATTGAACGGCATTCCTAAGTTTTCCGGTCGAAAGAAAGTATTGTCGCTGGTATTTAATCGCGTAATAAAAATATCGTAACCGCCCATTGAGTTTTCACCATCCGAAGCAAAATAGAGTGTTATCCCGTCAGCCAGCAGAAACGGGTAATTCTCGTTTGCATCCGAATTTAAATCGGAAATCGGTTGTTTTTCGGTCCAGCTGTCCAGCAATTTTATGGCAGTAAATAAATCTGAATTTTCGTTTAAATATTCTGATAAGTAAGTTCTGTCGCCTCGTTGCGTAGTGTATTGCACATTGTCAATTATACCGTGCTCACCCAAATTCTGTCGATTTTGTTTTACCGTTCCCAAATCGGGAGAAATAGGCATCTTCGAAATGAAATTCTTTTTATCCACTACCACACTGTCCACTATTTCAACGTCTTCTATGCGGTTGATAAAATTAGCGCCGAGTTTGGCTTGAGCCAGTCTACGGTTCGTTTCTTGAAACAAAGAATCTGTGGGCTCAAGGGAGTTGATAAGCGCTTCGTAGGCTTCTATCGATTGCTGAAAATGATAATTTTCGAGATGGATTTTGCCCAAATAATAATTGCGTATCGGGTAGTTTTTACCGGCTTTTTCGAGATACGTGAGCGCCTTTTGTGAATTTCCGATGTGGTATGCTGACAATCCCGCTTGGTAATTATACAAGGCATCTTTTGGTTTTTGTTGCAATAGAAGTTCGTAGGCGGCAAGCGCCTCTTCGTAATTGCCCGTTTCAAAAAGTTGATTTGCTTCCGCGGGTGTTTGTGCGAAAGTGAATATGCTGATTATCAGAGAGAAAATAATTAATTTAAGTCGAATCATTTTGTTTGAATTTTGATGATGCATACTGTTAAAATTCCGAAGAGCTTGCAGCTTGCTGAATTAGTCTATCGGCTTCCGTTTTAGCTTTTTGGTTTATGTTGTCTGCTTGTTTTTTTGCCTGATTGACGAGTTCTTCTGCGCCTTTTTTTGCCAGTTCTTTTGCTATTGGATTGGATGTTTTTGCAATCAAGCTGTCACCTCGAACTTGCGCTTCATGAATCAATCTTTCGCCTTGTAGTCTGGCTTGTTCCATCACGGCGTCAGCGCGCTTTTGAGCTTCTGCAAGGGCTTTCTCGCGAGCTTCACGCCCTTTGTCGAGCGCTACGTTTTTCACTGAATCGGCTTTTGCCATCACTTTCGTTTTCTCTTCTTCCACGATGGTGGTCAGCGTATTTTTCAAATCAAGTTCAATGGTCGGTTTCTTGAACGTACCGCCAATTTTGAAGCCGACATTTTGAAATCTTCCCAAGTTCATTTTATCCGGCATGCGGATTCTTCCGCCATAATCTATGGTTTGGTCCAGCCCGGTAGAACCGCCCAAATTCATGGCGTAATCGCCTAATTTCACGTTGAACGGTTTGGTATTCAGCCGACCGTCTTTAATGCTGAACATCAATGCGATATCTTGTAGAGCCATGTTAGCAAGATTATCCAGTTTCAGTGCTTTAGCTAATTCTGAAATTGCCGTTACTTCTTTTATCGCTACCGTTTTTGTGTTGAGAGAGCCGTTGCTGATAATGGATGTAAGCACGGGCATCATGTTTTGTTGTAAATCGGTGTTAAACGATAACTTTGAGTTGAATTTGCCGGTTGCTTGATCAAATATAGGAGCTATTTTTTGCAAAGTTTTCACTTGGCTGAAAATCTCCGTAAATGATATGTCTTTCAAATCTACATCAAAGTCAACTTGGGGCTTTTCGGGATTTTCCGATTTGTAATGCCCTGTAAGTGCCATCACACCGCCGAAAGCATTGACGCTCAACTTTTGGATGTTTAGGTTGCCGTCAGCCACTTTCAGAACGGCGTCGGCATTTTTGAAATTCATTTTATCATACACGAATTCCTTGAAATTTCCTGCGAGTGATAAATCCAAGTTTTTGGGAATTTTGATGACCGACATTTTTGACGTGTCGTTTTCAGCTTTTTCGCCGGACATGAAATCGGTGGCATTCAGGTAATTTGATGTTATGTTGAAATCTCCTTTCAATGTTTTTTTATGAAGCACATAAGCCAAATAATTTTCAACTTTCCCTTTGGCAGTCAGGTCATTTCGACCGATTTTCATCATTAAGTCTGAGAGATTTAGATAGCGGTCGTTGAAAAGTAGATTGGCGTTGCTGACCGATACATCTTGCGGAATGCCTTCTGATTTTAGCAATACATTTTTAGCATTCATCGTGCCGTTGAACTTGAATTTTTCGTAGGCATTTTTTTCCACATAAGACATCCTGCCTGACGTCTTTACGTCCATATT
>JAAYSS010000002.1 GCA_012518275.1 Bacteroidales bacterium | reverse complement strand
CCGCTATGGAAATTTACGTGGCATACACAGATTACAACTGGATGATGGAATTTACCGAGCAATTGGTTGAAAAAGTGTGTCTCGATGTAAACGGCACCACCGAAATCAAAGTAGGTAAAAACACCATTAACTTCAAAGCGCCCTACAAGCGTGTTACGATGATTGACAGCATCAAAGAACACACAGGAGTTGACATCACGGGAATGAATGAAGCCAAACTGCGCGAAGTGTGTAAAAAGCTCGATATTGAAATTGATGACACTATGGGCAAAGGGAAGTTGATAGATGAGATTTTTGGTGAGAAATGTGAAGGTAACTACATCCAGCCCACGTTTATTACCGATTATCCGCGCGAAATGAGTCCGCTCTGCAAACGCCACCGCACCAATCCCGACCTGACCGAACGTTTTGAGCTGATGGTAAACGGAAAAGAATTGGCTAACGCTTACAGCGAGCTGAATGACCCGATAGATCAACTGGAACGCTTCCAAGAACAACTAAAACTTTCAGAAAAGGGAGACGACGAAGCCATGTTTATCGACATGGATTTTGTACGCGCATTGGAATACGGTATGCCCCCCACTTCCGGAATGGGCATCGGGATGGATCGCCTTGTGATGCTGATGACCGGACAGGAAGCCATTCAGGAAGTGCTTTTCTTCCCGCAAATGCGTCCTGAAAAAGTGGTAAAAAACGATACGCCTGATAAATACACGGCTATCGGCGTTCCTGAAGAGTGGGTTCCCGTGTTACAAAAAGCCGGATATATAACGGTTAAAAGCTTGCACGGCACTAATCCAAACAAAGTTCATCAAGACATCTGCGGCATCAACAAGAAAAACAAACTGGGACTAAAAAACCCGACAAAAGAAGATGTGCAAAGCTGGGTGGAAAAAGCATAACGCTCGTAAAACTTACAATTCTTTAAATCGCAAATCGTAAATCAAAAAACATGATTAACGAAAGCATAGAATGGGGAAATTCAAAACTGACGCTTCAAAAAGCGCTTTCTACAATTATCGGTAGAAAAGGCGCTAATGCCCGTATTGCCATTATGGGCGGGGGCAGCTGGGCGACAGCATTAGCTAAAATCGTGCTGACAAACAACAAGTACATCAACTGGTACATGCGTCGGCAAGAGCAGATAGATGAATTTATACGGCTTGGCAAAAATCCGTCGTACCTTACCGGTGTGAAGTTTGACACGGACCGAATTTCATTTACAAACGACATCAATAAGATTGTAAAAAAATCCGATGTTCTGATATTTGCCATGCCTTCGCCTTTTTTGAAACGACATTTGGACAAGCTGAAAAGAAGACTTGATGATAAGATAATCGTTTCAGCCATCAAAGGAATAGTACCGGATGAAAACATGCTGATTTCGGACTATTTCAGAGAAAATTTCAATGTCCCCCAAGAAAACATCCTGGTTTTGGGCGGTCCTTGCCATGCCGAAGAAGTTGCATTGGAACGTTTATCGTATCTGACAATCTCTTGTAAATCAAGAGAGAGAGCACGAATCATAGCCAACAAACTCTCCAACAGCTACATCCGTACACGCATCAGTGATGATGTGTACGGGTTGGAATATACGTCAGTGATGAAAAACATTTATGCTATTGCTGCCGGAATTTGCCACGGGCTGAAATACGGCGACAACTTCCAAGCTGTGTTGATTTCCAACGCCGTGCAAGAAATGAACCGATTTTGCAACGCCACCAACCCCCATCACCGCGACATCAGCGAATCTGCCTTTTTGGGCGACCTACTGGTTACAGCTTACTCCAAATTCAGTAGAAATCGACTTTTCGGCTCCATGATTGGGATGGGATACTCGGTAAAAACAGCACAGCTGGAAATGGAAATGATTGCCGAAGGGTATTATGCTACTAAAACTATTCACGAAATGAACGAAAAGTACCAAGTACAAATCCCTATCGTCAATGCCGTTTACGAAATTATCTACAATAAAAGTTCTCCCGTTTTAGAAATACAGGCATTATCTGAAAAGCTACAATAACTCATACAAAATTCTACAAATCAACTAAATATGAAACACATTCAATTATCTTACGACCAAGCATTGGATTTTGTATCGGCTGAAAAAATTGCCGAGTACGAAAACAAAGTAAAAGCTGCTAATGAAGCACTTCACAGCGGCACTGGCAAAGGAAAAGATTTCTTGGGCTGGCTTAACCTGCCTTCATCCATTCAAGAAGCTGACTTTGCAGATGTAGAAAACACAGCGAAACTTCTTCGCGAGCACTGCGAAGTGGTGGTTGTTATCGGAATTGGCGGAAGCTACCTTGGCGCCAAAGCAGTTATCGATGCACTTTCCAATAGCTTTGATTGGCTGATGACGGAACGCAAAAACCCCGTCATTTTATTTGCTGGACAAAACATTGGCGAAGACTATCTCTATGAGTTGCAAGAAGTGCTGAAGAACAAGAAGTTCGGCATAATCTGTATTTCAAAGTCGGGCACAACAACCGAACCTGCACTGGCTTTCCGTTTGCTGAAAACACAACTGGAAGAGCAGCAAGGCAAAGAAGAAGCAAAAAAATTAATTGTCTGCATAACCGACAAAGCCAAAGGTGCTCTTCGTGCATTGGCAGATAAAGAAGGGCTCAAATCTTTAGTGCTGGAAGACAATATTGGCGGGCGCTACTCGGTGCTTACGCCGGTGGGGCTATTACCGATTGCCGTAGCAGGATTTGATATTCGCAAACTGGTACAAGGTGCACGCGAAATGGAAACTGTCTGCGGTCTTGACACGCCGTTTGAAGAAAATCTGGCAGCACAATATGCCGCTGTACGCAACGAACTGTATCGCACAGGAAAGAAAATTGAAATTCTGGTAAACTACCACCCGAAACTGCATTACATCTCTGAATGGTGGAAACAGCTTTACGGCGAAAGCGAAGGCAAAGAAAACAAAGGAATTTACCCGGCATCTGTTGATTTCACAACCGATCTGCACTCCATGGGACAATGGATTCAAGAAGGCGAACGGACAATTTTTGAAACGGTTATTTCCGTAAAAGAACCAAACCACACTAAAGTTATTCCGCACTCGGAAGAAAACCTGGACGGACTGAATTTCCTTGCCGGAAAACGGGTAGATGAAGTAAACAAAATGGCGGAACTCGGTACCCAAATTGCCCACGTGGACGGCGGTGTACCTAACTTGAAAATAGAATTGCCAAAACTGGATGAATTCTATCTTGGTGAATTAATCTATTTCTTTGAAAAGGCGTGCGGCATCAGCGGCTACCTGCTCGGCGTGAATCCGTTTGACCAACCCGGCGTGGAAGCGTACAAGAAAAATATGTTTGCCCTGCTGGAAAAACCGGGATTTGAAGAAGAAACAAAAGCAATAAAAGCAAGGTTGTAACATCTATCCTCTAAATTAAGAATCCACTCGTCGCCTGGCAAGTGGATTCTTGATTTAACCGCATCAACAACACATAAAACAAGTTGGTACAATTCTAATTGTGAAATTCATTTAACACAATTGCCAGACCCCGTAATTTATTGTACTTTTGCTTGCTATTAATTTCAATATTAAATGGAAGAAGTATTAGATAACGAAACCTTACAAGAACCTACATCTGAAGAAATAACCCAACCGGAACCCATGGTACTTCGTACCGAACATCTTTATAAAAAATACGGTAAACGAACGGTTGTAAACGATGTTTCTATCCACGTGAAACAAGGTGAGATAGTGGGTTTACTCGGTCCAAACGGAGCCGGTAAAACAACCACTTTCTACATGACAACAGGCTTGGTTACGGCAAATTCCGGCAAGATATTTTTAAATGATGAAGATATAACCGACTTCCCCGTTTACAGGCGTGCACAGCGCGGTATCGGCTATCTGGCGCAAGAAGCATCGGTGTTTCGGAAAATGACGGTGGAAGACAACATCAGCTCCATCCTTGAAATGACCAACTTCAGCAAAGAGTATCAAAAAGAAAAGCTCGAAACGCTGATTTCGGAATTTAACTTGGAGCACGTACGCAAAAATATCGGAGACCGACTTTCCGGCGGAGAAAGACGCCGTACGGAAATTGCACGTTGCCTGGCTATTGAACCGAAGTTTATCATGCTCGACGAACCCTTTGCGGGTGTTGACCCCATTGCCGTTCAGGATATCCAGGACATTGTATGGAGACTGAAAGACCAAAACATCGGCATATTAATAACCGACCATAACGTAAACGAAACACTCAGCATCACCGACCGCGCCTATATGCTCTTTGAAGGACAAATTTTGTTTCAAGGCACTTCGGAAGAGCTTGCTGAAAACCCTGTGGTTCGTGAAAAGTACTTGGGAAGAGATTTTGAGTTAAGACGTAAAACCAAAGTTGTTTAAGACTACCAACGCTCCCTTGAAAGGAAAACTACATATCATCGGATGCGGCTCGGCTATGCCGACAAAAGAGCATTTCCCTTCTTCACAAATACTGGAACTGCGGGGCAAGCAGTATATGATTGATTGTGGGGAAGGTACACAGATTCGCATGAAGCAAATGCACCTGAAAACGACTCGACTCGGACACATCTTTATCTCACATTTGCACGGCGACCATTGTTTCGGGCTGATAGGCATGATTGCCACCTTCGGGATGCTGAAACGTACTGCCGATTTGCACATCCATGCTCACCCGGATTTAGAGCAGTTGCTCACACCTTTACTCAACTATTTCTGCACAGACATTTCATTCAAGGTAGAATTTCACCCCTTTAACCCCGCTAAAAATGAATTAATCTTTGAAGATAGAAGTGTGGAAGTTTACACCATTCCCCTGAAACACCGTGTGCCTGCCAGCGGATTTTTATTCAAAGAAAAGATAGGGCTTCCACATATAAAGCGTGAAGTAATTGATTTTTATAACGTTCCACCCTATAAAATCGGAAAGATAAAACTTGGCGAAGACTTCGTGACTGAAGAAGGTGAAGTGATCCCGAACGAGATATTCACGCTCCCCCCTACTCCGCCTTTGCAATATGCATACTGCTCAGACACAGCATTCTGTGAATCCATCATCCCGCTTGTCGAAGGAGTGGATTTGCTGTACCACGAAGCTACTTTTGCAGAAGATGAAGCCGTAAGGGCGCGCCAAACCATGCACTCCACAGCCCGACAAGCGGCGGAGATTGCAAAAAGAGCGAATGTAAAAAGATTAATTATCGGACATTACTCTGCCCGCTATCGCAATAAGGATGTATTGTTGCGTGAAGCCCGAGAAGTTTTCAAGTCCACCAAGTTAGCCGAAGATATGCAGGTGATTGAGTTTTAATATTAATCACATTCCTAACGTCTGAGAGTCTCTTTCTCTTGGTTCTAAAAGTTCAAATTAGCATCAAACTCACATTCCCTTTGCCAGTCCGCCTTCTGCTGTTTCCTTGTAAATAGACGGCAGGTCGTGCCCTGTTTCTTTCATCACTTCCACCACCCTATCAAAGCTAACTAAATGTTTCCCGTCAGAAAGCATTGCCTTTAAGTTAGCATCAAACGCCCGCAATGCTGCAAAAGCATTCCGTTCGATGCACGGAATCTGCACCAGCCCACACACAGGGTCGCACGTCATGCCAAGATGGTGCTCCAGCCCCATTTCCGCCGCATATTCTATCTGTTGCGGACTACCGCCGTAAAGCTGATTAGCAGCTGCGGAAGCCATAGCACAGGCTGAACCTACTTCACCCTGACAGCCCACTTCTGCTCCTGAAATGGAAGCGTTGTGTTTAATGATGTTGCCAAATAATCCGGCTGTAGCCAACGCATGGATAATGTTTTTATCGGACATCTTGTGATCTACTTGCGAATGATACAGCACTGCCGGAAGCACCCCTGCAGAACCACATGTCGGTGCCGTTACCACCACTCCACCGCTTGCATTTTGCTCCGAGACAGCCATTGCGTAAGCCATTATCATACTCCTGCTTCTAAGGCTGGCACGATATCCTTTCGCCTTAATCCAATACGCAGATGCCT
>JAAYSS010000057.1 GCA_012518275.1 Bacteroidales bacterium | reverse complement strand
GAACATCCTTGTTAAACAAGATAGCAGGGTCGTTTGCGAAGTTGAAGTTTGATTTCTTAAGCGCCTTTCTCAACTTTTTTGGGGTTGTGAATATGGATTTTGAGAACACATTTTCAGTAAATTTTGCATAATCACCCTTGAATTCTTTGTCAATTTTGTTATAGAAATCGGGTAGGGCATCGGGCGAAACTGATTGTCTGTAAGCCTTCAAAAGAGCTGCCATAGCGCTTTTATCCACTTCGGGATAGTAATCCTTGTAGAATCGTTCTACTTTCTCCATATTTGCTTCTATCTTGGTGTCCGGGTTCAATACACTTCGAGACATGGAAGCGATGCGTGGTAGTTCCACGCCGGCAGAAAGCGCTTCCCGCAGGTAGTCGAGCGCATGCTGGTTTTTATAAATCCGTTCGTAGTCCCTTTTCAAGTCGCTCAGTACGTTGCCGTATTTCGCTTTACGTTCGGCAGAACCATTTATCCACTGCTTAAAAGCAACCTCTTCCAACTCCTTGTCTTTTATCACGTCTAGTTTTCGGATGGCGTTGTTCATCCCGATGCTGTTTTTCCAGTAGTTGGAACTTCTTGCGTATTTATTGGCATAGGCAATGTTAATTGCTTCATCTGCCAGCATAAATTTTTTCCAAGCCTCTTGCTTTACTCCACGCATTTCAATGCGGGCGCTGTTGCCGTTTTTTACCCTGTTTTTTATGGCAAAGGAAGTAGCGTAGCGGTCGGTAGAGCCGGGATTGCCGAGAATCATTGCGAAGTCGTCCTCTTGCATCCCCTGATTGGAAACGGGTGCGAAGTATTTCGGGATGTAGGGAATATTGTCTTTGGAATACTCGGCAGGCTTCCCGTTTTTATCGGCAAAGACGCGGAACACGGAAAAATCGCCCGTGTGGCGCGGGTACATCCAGTTGTCGGTTTCTCCACCAAATTTCCCGATGGACGACGGCGGTGTATAAGCCAATCGAACGTCATTAAATCGTTCATAAACAAAAAGATAGTATTCATTTTCCGAGAAAAACGAGCGTACCTGT
This sequence comes from Bacteroidales bacterium, assembly GCA_012518275.1. GTDB lineage: Bacteria > Bacteroidota > Bacteroidia > Bacteroidales > Paludibacteraceae > UPXZ01. The sequence goes on along the minus strand of JAAYSS010000057.1, from coordinate 3,665 downwards.
GTCGAGTAGTGCGTATCGCCTTTTGCCTCTTTGCGGATGACGTCGGAAATGGTTTCAATGGCGTTGCTCCTCGTTTCGCCCGTGAGCCCTTTGGCATGTTCTAAAACACGCTCTGTAACGTCTTCCACTTTCACCAAAAAAGTAACCGACAACCCTTCGCAAGGCAGTTCCTCATCCAACGTTTTGGCGGTAAACCCGTCTTTCAGGTAGTTGTGCTCCACGCTGCTCAGTTTCTGGATGGCGCTGTATCCGCAGTGGTGGTTGGTGAACAGCAGTCCCGATTTCGACACCATCACGCCGGTGCATCCTCCGCCGAAAATCACCACGGCATCTTTCAAACTTGGGTTTTCAGAGTTGTAAATTTGCTCGGCGGTCATTTCCAGCCCCAAGCCCTGCATTTCTCGGATGTTCAGTTGTTCCACCAAAGGAAGCATCCACATGCCCTCATCGGCGTGAATGCTGGACAGGCTTAATAGTAACGTAAGTATAGAAATCAAAAATTTTCTCATAAATGAATTGATAAAAATTAAACTAAATATCCACCACCGTTACCCAGCCGTGCGTGTCGGGCTCGTCGCCGTATTGGATAGCGCGAAGTTTATTGTAAAGTTTTTCGCACCATTTGCCCGGTTTGCCGTCCGGCGAGAATACGTACGATTTCTTTTCGTCGAAGTCGTCAATCCGCTGTATCGGGCTGATAACGGCTGCCGTGCCGCAAGCGCCCGCCTCTTCAAATTCAGCCAATTCTTCTACCGGTATGTGGCGGCGTTCTACCTTTAAGCCCAGTTCTTCCGCCAGCACCATCAAACTTTTATTGGTAATGGAAGGCAGAATCGAAGTCGATTTCGGGGTAACGTACGTGTTGTTTTTTATGCCGAAAAAGTTGGCGGCGCCGCATTCGTCAATGTATTTCTTCTCTTTAGCATCGAGATAGAAAACGGCGGAATAGCCCAGTTCCTTCGCGTGGTTTCCAGCTACGAGACTGGCTGCGTAATTGCCGCCCACCTTGTAAATCCCCGTTCCGAGCGGAGCTGCGCGGTCGTACTGGCGCATGATGACAAACGGAGTAGTTTGAAAACCGCCTTTGAAATAGGGACCGACGGGCATTACGAACACGATAAATTCATATTCCGTAGCCGGATTTACGCCTACTTGTGCGCTGGTGCCTATCAGCAGCGGGCGGATGTAGAGCGATGCTCCGCTTTCGTAGGGCGGCACGAAACGCTCGTTGAGTTTAACGGCGGTAATTACGGCTTCTTTGAATTTTTCCACCGGCAGTGGCGCCATCATAATGCCGTCGCAGGAGCTTTGCAGCCGCTTTGCATTTTCATCCAGACGGAAAATGCGTACCTTACCGTCTTTCCCGCGAAATGCTTTCAGCCCTTCAAAAGCTTCTTGCCCGTAGTGTAAGCAAGTGGCAGCCATGTGCAGGTTGATGTTTTCGTCAGTCGTTTTTCTCAATTCGCCCCATTCACCATTTTTGAATGTGCAACGAATGTTGTAGTCTGTTTTTCTATAGCCAAACCCAATGTTTGACCAATCAATTTTTTCCATGAGTATATTTATGTGTAATAGTTGTACAAATTTGTTTTCTATATTATTTTGGCATTAAATACAAAATACTTTCATTCCCCATGTTAAACAGCAAATCAATGATGCTTAAATCTTCCAAAAATCCCAATTTATTTTCAAAAACCTGATAGTATGGATTTGATGTCAGAATAGATTTTTTTTTGGGATGGATTCTGCTTCGTAAATCATTAATGTCTGATAATTCAGATTGAAATTTTTTTGTAAGTGATATTTTGGGTTGTATATCCAATAAATCAAGCATCAAAATTAATAAATCCATATTGTAATCCCAAAGAAAAGTCCATTCTTTTTCGTAAAACGGGCGGAAATCATCTTCAAAGTACTCGAAGAAAGGACTGCTCCGATAAGCCGACGTAATGGCACGCCAATGTGTTTGCCGCCAGTTGTCGTGCTGTGAAATCCGCACATCTCGGATGGGAATTTTCCTGCCCTGATTGCTTTGCACCGGGATGCTGAGCGTTTCCACGCCGTTTGCCGAAGCTATCCGGCAACGGTTTCGGTACGATTGTTTCGTGTAGTTTTCATAAGCTTCCAGTAGCACCTTTTCTGATTGCATCATTGCCGAAAAATAGGAGATAGGCGGCAGATATGCCGTGGAAAACACCGAAACTCGGAACTCGAAACTTGAAACTGCGGGGCTATCTTCTTGCATTTTTAAAGAATCGGTCAAATCTGATTTTTCCGCCGAAAAGCGATTTGTCTTTATTTAGCGATAGCCAAATAAACATCGGGCGTCCCACGATGTGGTCTTCCGGTACAAACCCCCACGAACGGCTGTCGGCAGATTTGTGACGGTTGTCGCCCATCATCCAGTAATAATCCATCTTGAACGTGTAGTTGTTTGCAGGTTTATCATTAATAAAATATTGTCCGTTTTTGATTTCCAGCTTGTTGCCTTCGTAATTTCGGATGCAACGCTCGTAGATGGCGTAATTTAGCGAATCTAATTGTACCGTCGACCCTTTTTTAGGGATAAAAATAGGTCCGTAGTTGTCGCGCGTCCAGCCCGTATTTCCACCGAGTGGATACACATTGTCACCAATGGTTTGTGATGTAAGCCACTCCGGTTCAATCAACAGTTTTGTTACCCCCGGCGTATTTTGAAGTTTAGTATATGTCTTTTCCGTCAAAGGGAAGTGATAAGCTGGGTAATTTGGGTCAAGTCCCAACTTTTGGAGCAATCCAAAAGTGTTTGCATTATTTAATTCTATGAAATCTTCATTGCTGATATTGAGTTCATCAATCAATGATTTGGTCAGGCGTGTGCCGTCAGTTTGCACAAAATAGTTGAACTGGATACCGGGGAATTTGTCTTGCGGCTTTCCGTCGATAAATATTTGATTATTTACAATGCTTAATGTATCGCCGGGCATACCCACACAGCGCTTCACGTAGTTTTCACGCCGGTCAACGGGGCGGTACATTACTTTGCCATATACATCGGTATTGGATGCAACGATTTCCCGTCCGTACTTGTAAATAAGGCTCGGATCAGGCTCTTGTTTTAGCACATTGACCACGTATGAAAGTCCTTCCTGATAGCAAATGGAGTAATAATCAGGGTTTTGAACTTTAAAAGCAATTGTATCGCCGGCAGGAAAGTTGAAAACCACGATGTCGTCACGCTTGATGGCTGATGTTCCCTTCAATCGGCGGTATTTTACCTGCGGTTTTTCCAAGTATGAATTGGTGTTGATGATGGGAAACGTGTTCTGCACCAGCGGAAACGAAAACGGCGTCATCGGTACGCGCGGTCCGTAACTCGCTTTGCTCACTGCCAAAAAATCACCTACCAACAGTGTTTTTTCCAATGATGAAGTGGGAATCTGGTAGTTCTGAAACAGATAATTATTGATTAAATACACAGCAATCAGTGCAAAAACAATGGCATCTACCCAGCTCATTATGGAGCGGAATGTCTTGTTTTTAGAATCTTTCCACCAAGTCCACGGGATAAACTTTGTGATGAAAGCATCAAAAATCAAGGGTAGTATCAGCAACCACCAGTAATTTCCCAACCAGATTACAAAAAGGATATAAACCAAACTCCAAATAATAGTTTTAATCCATTG
>JAAYSS010000056.1 GCA_012518275.1 Bacteroidales bacterium | reverse complement strand
TTTTAGAGGGAAAGCTAGCTAAAAGAAAATAAAGCGATAGATGCCCAAACGCATTAATACTCTTACACCACAGTATCATAATGCTGTGATGTCACAACAGCACAATGGCACAATGGCACAATAGCACAATAGCATAACAGCACAACAGCACAACAGCACAACAGCACAATGGCACAATGGCACAACAGCACAATAACACTGCTAAGAGAGTAGAAAAGTAAAAGCATATAATTCCATTTAGAAAATGATTTTTCTTTTTTAGCTGCAAAAGCAATTAACAGGATCTGAAAGAGAAGAGGAAAAAGGATGCCCAATAAAATAGGGGCTTATATAGGTTGGCGGATGAATTATGGACGTATATAGGTAGGCGGATGAATTATCGAGATGTGTCTTTGTCCTGACAAATTAAAAATTTGCCGACAAAAACCTCTCGTTTTCTCCCGAAGGTCGCAAAGAATGAACGATGAAAAAGACTGAAAAATTAGAGTTTAGATTGAGCTTGACCGAAGCATTGATTATTAAAAAGAAAGCGAAAAAAGCTGGATGCAGTGTTTCAGAATATCTGCGAAGTACGGCATTGAACTATGAGCTATATCACAGATTGACTGCCGAAGAATTGGAGGTTTATCGGACACTTAATAAGTATGCCGATAATTTTCGGAGAATAGGCAATCTTTTTAAACAGGGAAATATGCCCGGAGTGAAAGAGCTGAGTATAGAAACGGCTCAGCTCATTACAAAACATTTAAGCAAACTGAAATGATAGCAAAAGCAAAATCGTGTCCGGGTGGAACTGCCCTTTTCAATTACGTTATCGACGAAAGAAAGGGCTACGAAATTACCCGAAATAATTTATCAGGAATATCTCCGAGAGAAATGTTTCTTGCTATGCAGGTATTGCAAAGTCAAAACCGGCGTTGTAAAAACAATATGTTTTCAGTGGTTATATCTCCCACGATTGAAGATGGGGAGAAAATGACAAAGGATGATTTCAAAAATCTTGTAGAAGACTTCATAACCAAAATGAATTGGGATTCTAAAAAAGCACAGTACGTTGCTTTTCTGCATACCGAGAAAAGGCATAGGCACATCCATATTTTAGTCAACCGGATAGACGAACAGGGTAAAGCAATGCCAGATAATTACATTGGGTTTGAGGCACAACGGGCAGCACATGAAGCAGCTTTGAAACATGGCTGGACTTCTATTCGGCAAAAGAATGAAGAGAAGAGAAAAAGTCAAAAAGAAGATAAAAAAATCATGCGGGCATTAATCAGATCCATCCATTATTCAGTATTGAAGCAAATGCCTAAGGATCTACAAGCCTATATGGATTTAATGCATAAAAACGGAATCGAAGTAAAACCTTATATCAATAAACAAGGGAATATCCAAGGATATAGATTTGTTCATCTGCGATCCGGAACAGATCTGAAAGCAAGCGAGGTAGATCGGAACTTGAAGTTAAATGAACTGTTTGTTTCTGAAACAAGCAGCTTAATGTCCAAAGCTAGGGAGTACACTCAATCATCTTCAAAGGGAGCTCCAGTATCTTTTTCAGGGTGGCAAGCTAATATGTCCTTGATGAACGTACTGATCAACCCAGTTTCTTTAGGTGGCGGGGGTGATGACGGTAATAGCAGAAAGAGAAAACGTAAAAGATAAAAACTATGGCAAAACCAAAACTAACGGAAATAACAGAAGTGTTACTGGAGCAGATCCTTGAATTAAAGAAGGCGGTCTCCAATAATGAAAAGATTCAACATCTATTGATCCGGAAATTGGATGAACTGGATGTAAAAGTCAATATCGATGAGCTAAAGCAGTTTGAAATAGCAAGAAGGCGACATGTAGAAGAAGAATTGATCAAGGTAGATGAAGTGTATCGAAATATCCTAGAAGAAAAAAGAGAGCTGCAAAATGAAAGTAAAAATAAAGCACTTTTATATGTGTTCTCGGTAAGTGTATTACTCTTTTTGTTGGCGGTTGCCTTTTTCTACTTCGCTGTGAAAGGGTAGAAATGTGCTA
>JAAYSS010000055.1 GCA_012518275.1 Bacteroidales bacterium | reverse complement strand
CGAACATCAAACACAGATTTTCATCGAAACGCCCTACCGAAACATGAAATTGCTGGATGATATTATCGCTGTGTGCCAACCGAATACCAAGCTTTGCATTGCTGCAGACATTACGCTCGAAACCGAATTTATTAAAACAAAACCGGTTTCTGCATGGAAATCACAGAAACCGGATTTGAATAAAAGACCGTGTATCTTTTTATTGTATCAATAAGATGGACTGCATCATTTTATTGTTAAAATTTCAGCGTTACCGAACCTAACACATTGATTCCCGCTTGCGGGTAATAGTAGGCTTCTCCCCACCAAGCTCCGTTTGAAACGTACTTGGCATTTAATATGTTGTTTACAAGCAACCCCAAATTAATGGAACGTAACACCCTGTCCATCTTAATTTCATAGTTTGCATTCAAATCATTTACAAAATAAGCCTTCAGTGCAGACTCTTCAATATCTTCATTGGTCAAATACTGTTTCCCGACGTACTTGGAAAGAACGGATAATTGCAGCTCTTTCAGCGGCGAATACGTCAGCATATTCCCTGCTATCACATTGGGCGAAAAAGAAATGTTGGTATTACCCAGATTTTTAAGCTCGCCCGCATCATCCGTGATGTAATAATCCACATTTTTGTTTTGGCTAACCGTTACGTTCGGGCGGATGCTCCATTGCTTGTTGAGTTTGATTTGAGCATCTAACTCCAAGCCTACCCGATAGCTTTTCCCGCTGTTGGTGCGAATGGGCGAACCTACTTCGTCCAATTTTCCGGTAAGCACCAATTGATCAATATACAGCATATAATACACGTTGGCATTGAATAGCACATCGGTATTCCGGAAGCGCCAACCCAGTTCAAAGTCGTTCAGCTGTTCGGGACGCGGTTTTGTTTCATTGTTCTCATAGTCATACCTGTTCGGTTCACGATGCCCCATTCCGTACGAGAAATAAAAATTATTCTTATTATTTGGTTCATACGTAACGCCGGCTTTGGGGTTGAAGAACGGGAAGATATCATCCACTTCAAACCAGTTTCTTTCCACTTTGTAGTGCACGCGACGGTATTGCATATCTGCAAACAGCGACCATTTTTCCAGAAAACGGTACGTGGCTTTAGCGTAAAAATTAATATCTGACTTCATGGAGCTATTGTCGTAATATTTTTGGTTGTAATCAAAAACGCTTGGCATCTCCGTCCACAGAATTTTTCCATAATGATCACCATTATATTTATTTAAGCCTCCGCCAAGGATGACGTCTAACGGTTCTGACGTGTAATTGACGGAAAAAACCATCCCGTAAAAATGATTGTCAAGCCATTTTTGACGAATGATTCCGGCTTCCGTTTCGTTCCCGTCTTCTTGCATAGGAAGTGCAGCTAAACCATAGTCGGAGTACCGCCCCGTTATATAATTTTCATAATACCCTTTTCCTCGGGTGTAGTGAAGTGCTGTGTGCGAAGTCCAGTTATTTGACCACTGCTGGTTCCAGTGAAGCTGATAATGTTTTTGATTGTAATTGTCGGTTTCATTATCATAATATTTCGTTTCGCCGTTAGCATCAACGTATTCTCCTGCCGGATTGTACCTGCGATTTGTTTCCAATGTTTTTAAATCAATCCCATTCCACGCTTGGTACGTTTTCTCAGCTCCGCCGAAAGTCAGGGCTTTGATTAATGTTTTATCCTGATAATAAGTACCTTGAAGAAAATAGGAGTTAAGGTTTGAAAAAGCGCGATCAATATAACCGTCGGATGCTATTTGTGATACTCTTCCGTTAACTTCAAAGCTGTTGTTCATCAGTCCCGTGCTTGCTTTCAAAGTGTGCTTTCTGGTATTAAAGCTTCCGTATGAATTTGAAATTTCTGCATAGGCATTTGGTGAAACTACATCGGTCAACAAATTCAAACTGGCTCCAAAAGCTGCCGCTCCGTTGGTAGAAGTTCCAACACCGCGTTGCAGCTGCAGATTTTGCACCGATGATGCGAAATCGGGGATGTTTACCAAAAAAGAACCCTGACTTTCAGAGTCGTTATAGGGAATTCCGTTGATAGTAATATTTACACGCGTGGCATCACTTCCGCGTACGCGAATACCGGTATATCCTACTCCTGCGCCCGCGTCGGATGTGCTAATAACACTGGGAAGATGATTAATCAAGAACGGGATGTCTTGCCCGAGATTCCGTTCTTCGATTTCACTTTTTTTTATGCTGCTGTATGCTACAGGTGTGCGGACTCCGGCGCGCATGGCAGATACCGTTACTTCTTCAAGAGAAACAGCTTGACGATTGAGCTGTAATGTAACTACACTGCCGTTTTTCACAATTTCTTCGTACGTTTCAAAGCCAGCGCTTTTCACTTGCAAAGAATAAGCGTAATCGGTTAGATTTTCAAATGAAAATTCGCCATTTCTGTTTGTAGTAATGCGTTTAGATAATTGTTTGAGAGTAACAACCGCCCCGATAATCGGTTGGCTGTTTTCATCGATAACTTTTCCACGGATGGAATTTTGTGCACTCGTTGCTATTGCAATTAATAGCAATGAAAATAAACTTAACTTTCTCATTTTAATTTAATTAAATGGTTAATAAATTGTATGAGAGAGCCTAAAATACGGATGTAATGAGAAATAGTATTACTTCGCTCCCTTCTCGGAATTACCCGTGCAGGTTCAAAGGGTATGATCTCAGCCCGAAATATTAAGGCACCCCAATTTGAAATTTGTTTTGAGTCTTGAGTTCAATAAACTTATTTACTCGACAACTCGTTTGCTATAATGCTATAATGCTTGAAATCAAAAAAGTTTGAATTTCAATGCAAAGGTAGTCAATTTTTTTAATAAAAATGCTTATATTTGTTCTATCGTACATGGTTGGTTGTTTGCGAATGGTAGTTTGATATCAAGTTTCGGGATTTTTAACAAAGATAGACCTAATATTCACACACTAAAACTTAATAATATTTATGAAGTCCGACATTGAAATTGCTCAAGAAATTAAATTAAAAGACATCACAGAAGTGGCTGGAAGCATCGGCATCGAGAAAGACAACTTGATTCCGATTGGGCGCAGCATTGCCAAGGTTGCCAACCTGAAAGCCGACAAAGAGAAACTGGAGAAAAGCAAACTGGTGCTTGTAACCGCTATCACGCCAACCAAAGCGGGCATTGGTAAAACAACGGTTTCAATCGGATTGGCACTGGGGCTGAATCATATCGGGAAAAAAGCAACCGTGGCGCTTCGGGAACCTTCGCTCGGTCCGTGCTTTGGGATGAAAGGCGGCGCTGCAGGCGGCGGATATGCACAAGTGTTGCCGATGGAAAAAATCAACCTACATTTCACAGGAGATTTCCACGCAATAACTTCTGCTAACAACATGATTGCTGCGCTTCTTGACAACTATAGGTACCAACATCAGAATGAAGCGGACGGACTGAAGCATGTGTTGTGGAAACGGGTTCTTGACGTAAATGATAGAAGCCTTCGAAACATCGTTTCCGGATTGGGTGCATACTCCGACGGCATTCCTACAGAAACAGGTTTTGATATCACGGCTGCTTCGGAAATCATGGCGATTCTCTGCCTTGCTGAAGATGAAGACGACTTAAAACGACGGATTGAAAAAATACTGCTTGGATTTACTTATTCCGGGAAACCGCTTTATGTGAAAGATTTAGGGATTGCGGGTTCCATTGTTGTGCTACTCAAAGACGCCATTCTGCCCAATCTGGTTCAGACCACGGAAGGTACGCCCGCATTCGTACACGGTGGTCCGTTTGCGAACATCGCACATGGATGCAACTCAGTTATTGCCACTAAAACAGCGATGCAATATTCCGATTTCGTAATAACCGAAGCGGGTTTTGGTGCCGATTTGGGAGCTGAGAAATTTCTCAATATTAAATGCAGAAAAGCCGGGATACAGCCGGCTTTATCGGTACTTGTTGTTACAACTCAGGCATTGAAAATGCACGGCGGCGTACCCGTAAAAGATATCAAACTGCCCAATGCTGAAGGACTGAAAAAGGGATTTGAAAATATGGATAAGCACATCCAGAACCTTCACTCGTTTGGGCAGCAAGTGCTGGTAGCCTTCAATAAATATGATTTTGATACGGATGAAGAAATAGAATTATTGAGAGCGCATTGCGAAAGCCAAGATGTAAGTTTTGCCGTTAACAACGCTTTTACCGAAGGTGGAAAAGGTGCTGTGGAACTGGCTGAAAAGGTGGTAAAAATGACGCAAGAAAAGACAGATCTTCCGATACGTTTTACATATAACAACGGAGATAATATTGAAACAAAAATAGAAGCAATTGCAAAAAATATCTACGGCGCAAAGAAAATAGCGCTTTCAGAAAAAGCTGAAAGAATGATTGCCCGTATTAAGGAACTCGGAATTGCACACTACCCAATCTGCATTGCAAAAACGCAATATTCGTTTTCTGATAACGATAAGTTGTATGGAGTACCTAAAGATTTTACTTTCCACGTGAGTGATTTGGTTGTCAATAACGGGGCAGAATTTATCGTGGTAATTGCAGGAAGTATGATGCGCATGCCCGGACTACCAAAAGAACCGCAAGCAAAACACATTGACTTAGTAGACGGCGAGATAGTAGGATTGAGTTAATACTTTCAGGATAATTAAACTTACAGTTTTGTGGAATATTAAAAAAACATTTAAAAGTTTGGTTTTACAGAAAAATATTTATATCTTTGCACTCCAATTACATCGCGGAGTGGAGCAGTGGTAGCTCGTTGGGCTCATAACCCAAAGGTCGTTCGTTCGAATCGGACCTCCGCAACTAAAAAGGGGATCATATGCGATTCCCCTTTTCTTTTTTATGGCAAAGCAATTAAACTTCCAATGTTTTCAGTAAACAATTTAACGGAAATAGCAAGTAGAATGATTCCAAAAAACTTACGCATAATATAGATACCACCCTCTCCAAAAATCTTTTCTATTTTTCCAGTAAATCTCAAAACAAGATACACCCAGATAATATTCAGGAATAAAGCAACAATAATATTCTCTACATCGTAAGCGGCGCGTAATGAAAGTAGCGTGGTGAACGAAGCCGGGCCTGCAACAAGTGGAAAAGCAATAGGTACAAATGACGCACTACCTTCAGGACCACGATTTTTATAAATCTCAACATCGAGCACCATTTCTAATGCAAATAAAAATATAACCAATGAGCCGGCAACAGCAAAAGATTGGATGTCCACATTAAAAAGCTGCAGAATCCAATCTCCAGCAAAAAGGAACAAAAGCAAGATGGCAAACGAAACTATGCTTATACTTAACGCCTTGATTTTCTCTCCTTTTTCCTTTAACCCTAGGATGATTGGTATGGAGCCCAATATGTCGATAATGATAAATAATGCTATAAATGTACTGGCAATTTGCACTAAATCAAAATTCATAGCTAAACCTCCGATGTATATATTTTGTATCTTTCTGCAAAATTACAATAATTTTAGTTTTTTCAATGTCTCTTCGTTAATTTTCTTTCGCTCTGAATCAAAAAACCAGCCCCATTTGTTGAAATACTTGACTATGTTCCATGCATGAACGAGTAGCAACTTGAAGTTTTTGTAAGAACCTTGTTCGTGATGATGAATTATTGAAACGTAGGGATAAAAAATTGTTCGGTATTTTCGGTGTATTCGGCGTGTCAAATCAATATCTTCAGGGTACATAAAAAATCGTTCGTCAAACAAGCCAATATCTTCCAAAACACTTGTTCTCAACAACATGAAGCATCCGGAAAGATAAGGGATATCCATTATTTTATTATATCCGGATTGTCGCAGCTCGAAAATATCATTTCTTTTTTTTGTCCATTTTGAAGAGAGAAAACGACGAAACAATAAATCGGAAGGTTTGGGTAGAAGTTTGCACAAGTATTGAATTTCACCGTCCGGGTAGATAGTTTTCGGCATCAGGTGTCCTACACACTCGTTTTTCTCCATGTATTCTATAAGTTCATTGAGCTTGTTCCCATCAAGTTGAATATCAGGATTTAGAACCAAGTGATACGGAATTTGTTGTTCGATGGTTTTCCTAATGGCAATGTTATGAGCTGTGCCGTAGCCAAGGTTTTTTCCATTAAAAATATAGGTGGCGGGAAGAGAAAGCAATTCATCATTCTTTTTTGGTGAATTATCAATCAGAAAAACATCTTTCACCAAAGAACATGTATGCAAAGTATGAATTAGCTCTTTGATTTCCGCTAAAATGTGATTATAAAGAACAATGGAAGCATTAATCATATACATTACTCATTGTTTTAACAATCTGATCTTTTAGAAAGTTCTCTTTAACCCATAGCTTAGCGTTATTTGAAAACTGTTTTCGTAAATCTTCATCAGTTAACAACTTAGGTACGGCTTCGGCATATTTTAAGGGATTTTTATTTTCAACTACAAGGCCTGTATATCCGTTTTTATTAACCCATAGTGCACCTGAGCCTTCAACATTGAAAGAGACAGCAGGCAGACCACAGAATAATGCTTCTGCCAGTGCAACTCCAAATGCTTCTTGCCTACTTATGGAAGGGAAGGCAAAAACTGACGATGCATACATATAATACTTCATTTCTGTATCGGAAAGTCTTCCGACAAATTTGATCCGCTCACAGTCACTTGCTAAATTCTTTAAGCTTCTATTCAGCATACCTGTTCCTGCAATGACAATCACACAATCTTCTTTGATGTGTTTTTCTGCTTCTATCAAATATTGAATACCCTTATAAGACACATGCCGCCCAACAAAAAAGACGATTTTTTTATGGCCGTATGTTTCTCTTATCTTTTCAACTTTAACCATTTCTCCCTCAAATAACTTGAATTTGTCTTCATTAACTGTGTTAGGAAGAACAGTTGTTTTGTCTTTAAAATTTGCCAAAGGAGTAGAAGCATTCAGATACATCTCACTGGTAGCAATAATTTTATAGGATTTTTCCAACAATTTTTTTTCAAAATACTTATAGAATGGATATATAAGCTGCTGGCCTAATATATCTGCATGCCAGTGCGAAATTATTTTGGCTCCGTGCAATTTCAGCGTTAAAACCATTGTTGCTATAAGTGGATTGGGTAAATGCAGGTGGATAAAATCTGGACGAAACTTGTTGATAAGCTTCTGTAATTTGGCACGATAGCCCAAAGAAATAGGTTGAGAAAAGCATGTTATAGGAGCATTTATACGCAAAACATCTACTCCATTTATATTAAATACGGTACCTCGCTCGTGATTAAAACAAATTACTTTTTGCTCATAATATGGCTCTAATTCATGGACTATGGTTTTTGCAACATCTTCGATGCCCCCATAATATGGATAATAGAATTTCGAAATATGTAGAATTTTTTTCATGCGTTATTGAAATTTATAAGTCTAAAAAACAAGTCTTCTAAACAAAAAATAAGCTAAAATCATTCTGTATTCAATTTTTGTTTTTAGGCTAAAATTGCTTTTGCTTCCAGAAGTAGATTGATTTGAATTATGTCTTCGGTAAAGAATTAATTTTTCATTGCTAAAAACTACTTTTTTATTCCATTCTGCAATTAATCCCAACCAAATATCATGTGGTACAGCGTTTTGTGGATATGGGAGCGCTTTGTCAAGTAGTTCTCTTTTAAAAGCCATACAGCAACCTAAATAAGAAGATTTTATCAAATTACGGAAAAATCCTTTTTTTGAGTTGTTCTGGGTATAGTAAGATTCACTTATAATTTTTTTTTGTTCGTTAATAACTTTGCAATCGTGTATTACCAGCAGTGTTTTCGATTTAAATTCATTAAGAGTTTTCTCTATTTTTTCAGGTAACCAAATGTCGTCTTGATCAGCTAAGAAAATAATGTCGCCTTTTGCTTTTGAAATTGCATTTTCGAAGTTTTTTGTAATCTTATAGAATGAATACTTGTAGTTTTGTTTGCTTTGTTTGTTTTTATAAACTTTAATTCTTGGGTCTTTGTAACTATCTATAATATAGAGAGTTGAGTCGGATGAGCCATCATCTGAAATAATAATTTCATCATTATCGCCAATTTGAATTAGAATGGAATCCAATTGTTCCTTGAGATATTTCTCACCATTATATGTAGTCATACAGACGCTAATCATTTTGTTTCAAGACTATAAGGATAAATACACATTGAGAAAAACTTTAACTTTTCAAAATTTCATTATAAATACTATAAGTTTGTTTAGCAACATTGTCCCAAGAAAATTTTTCAAAATCAAAAGGAGTTATTTTCCTTTCATTATATGCTTTTAGTATTGTTTCCCTGACTTCAGTTAAATTAATGGGATTAACAATGTAAGGTTGATTCTTAAAATAGGTTTCGACTGGTAGAAATCTTTCATCAGCTATTACAATTGGGCAATTATTTGCCAAAGCTTCAATATTAACTAGTCCAGGAGATTCCCTTAGAGAAAGTAACACATGAATTGTTGCAAACCTAAAAAAAGAACTTACCTCACTATAAGGAACAGCATCGACAAAATAAACATTACCTCTTTTTTCCGCACGTTTCTTTAGTTTTTTGTAGTACAATTTGTCTTTAATTTTTCCTAAAAAAACAATTGGTATATCGACGTCATCTTTAAGAGCTTCAATTAGATTAAGCTGATTTTTACAAAATTCTATCCTCCCGATTTGCAGAATATAATTTCTAGGGATATTATATTTTTTAAAAAATAAGTCTTCTTCAATATCTGCTCCGGTCTCATTTAGAATATCTGTAGCATTAAAAACTACCTTTATTTTATTTGAATAATCTTCCCTATTAATCCATTTTAAAAACAAATTCGCCTCTTCTTGTGAATTTGGAGCTATAAAATCAGAATTATCAAACATCCACCTTGCATTTTTTTTAAATTTGTAAGACACACCGCTCGGTTTCTTTAAAACATATCCCAAATATATCACCATTTTTCGAAAAAATTGTATAGTGGACTCGTTAATTTGATTTATAAACTGAAATGCATAATAAAAATACTTTGTGGAAGCATATGAATAATCCCAATAAATAGGCGATGAAACAACTGGAATCGAAAGCTGGACAGCTTTGCGAATAAATTGTTTTGAGATAATATATGTAGAGAAATTAAAAACATGGACAATAGCAAAATCTTGTGTTATTTCACTTGGATCTGTAATGATGTCAATTTCAAGATTATATTTTTTTTCCAAATAATTCTTTGTTTTAACCATTTGAATTACGTCACCACCACTATTGATTTCGTAATCTCCTCTTATGCAGTATGCTATCTTCATTTCTTGTTTTTATAAGGTGAATGCTTTTTGTTGTAATAAGCTCTCTCCTCTATTGGAGGAAAGTCCTTTTTTGACCAATAATAAATGTAATTAGTATATGGAACGTATCTAAAATCTGCTGTTACTGTGTTGTATGTTTGAAAGAAAGATAACAACATGAAAAATGCTCCTAAAATATATAGATTTGCTTTTATTTTTACCGTTTTCAATAGGTAGAGTATCGCTAAAACGTAAAACGGGAATAAAAACAACGGGAATCTTTGAAAAATTTTAAACGAAACCCCAAAGGGATATATCAACAACAAAATAATTCCGATATTGAAAATGTATTTGCTTTTTTCACTATCACTTACAATAATATCTTTAAACAAAAGTAAAATAAACAAGACAGCCAACCGAATAAATGACCCAATATTTATGCTTTCAGAAACGAATTTTTCGTCTTTTAGATAAGATGTAAAACGTTCCTTAATAATGGGGAAAAGCTCTTCTAATGGTTTGTAAATGTATTCGGTTAAAAAATCCATATTGAAAGCAATAACATATAATACAGTAGCTGCAATAATTACATATATAGTTTTGATGTTTTTTTTGTAAATAAAATACACAAAAACCATTATTATGGCTGACAGATGAAAAGTCATTGCAATAAATACTAAAACAAAATAGTTAATCGGCTTATTCTCAAATAAGTATGTGAATGCTATTAAGCCAAATCCCAAAGCAATTAAATTCCTGAAAGGGCAATCAATGAACAAGTAAAATCCAATATCAGCCAAGAAAATACCTAAAAATAGAAAAACGTTTACATTGAAATAACGGATAAAATAAATCATTGCTCCAAAAACAAGCAATTTTGCAACAATATGAAAAGTCCAAAAATCAACACCAATTTTACTGAAAAAGGACTGTGTGATAAAGTAGCCAAATTCCCTTGTTTTTAGTATTTTGTTGGCTAATTCGATATCGTAATAAAATAATTCATAATTATACCAATCAGTTCCGGTCATATATCCGAAGCACAGAAAAAAGGCTATCGCTACAAGTGCAATATTTTCTATGCTTCTTGGCATTTTAAAAAAAGCCAATAAAAAGCAAAATAATATGACAGCAAGATAAATCAGCATTTGTTCTCACGTTAATTTTTCACTAATTTCAATCTCAAAGCAACAAAACCTTGTGCAATGCTATGCAGTAAATAGCTAATTAACAATGCATAAGCTAAGCCAACAGCTCCTTTTTGCATGTTTCCAATAAAAATAATTGAAAACAAAATTAACCAAATAGCCCAAAGTAAATTTACCATAAACCCAATCCACATTATTCCTTTGGATGCTATTACCTGCCCAAACACATTATTCGCAGCACTTACCACCACTGTAATTAACAGCACCAATAACGGCCTGAAATCGGTAAATTCCGTCCCATAAAACTTATAAATAATCGGGGCAAAAAGAGCAACGGCTAATGCTGCTACTACCGAAATTCCTATATTCAACCACAAGTTAAACTTCAAAAGTTTGTTATATTGATTACCCGAACTACTATAATTTACATTTGTCAAAAGTGGTAATACAATGGAACTTAGCGATGTCGGAATGAAAAGTACAACATAATACCACTGCTCCGCAACATCGAAAATTGCCATTTCGCTATAATTCGACTGATTAATCAAATACGTTTTAGCCCACCATAAAACAGGAATATAAACTAAACTTTGCAAAATTGCAGGTAAAGAAAATTGTATAAAAACAGATTTAGCATTAAACTTCTCTGTTTCTAAGCTCTTGAATGTATTCTTACATCGATGAATGTCGTCTCTTAATGCAAAATGTAACTGAACAATTAAAACCAGACTGGCTATCCCTAATCCTAAAACAACTCCATTGATACCCCAAAGGTAGGCACCCAAAACAACAGACACAAGTTGAATAAAACCATTTATTGCCGTATTTATTCCTAATTTTTTGAAGCGTTCAAACCCGTTCAACGAACCTGTTTGGACTGACGATAAAGTCATAAAAAAAAGAGTTACTGCTCCAATTTTTAATGCATCTGACAGTTGAACTGAATTTAATTGTTTTTCTGCAATAAAAGAACTCGACAAAAAGACCAATAAAGAAAAAATTAATCCAACCCAAAATACCGTTTTTTGCGTAAAATTATAAACCAAATAAGCATTATGCGGGTTTGAATTCCTGTATCTTGCAATGTACCTTGTTGCAGTAATACCCATTCCGGCTGAAGAAAAAATTAAAAACATCATCAATGTGGAGCGTACAATTCCTACTTGTCCGTATGCTTCTTTCCCTAAAATCCTTGCAACAAAAATAAATGCCAATAATTGTAAAAACTTGCCTATGATATTACCTACCAACGTCCAAGATATACCATCGATTAGTCTTTTAGCTAACGGAGAACGAGCTATTCTTTTCTTTTGAGCATCAATATAATATACGGGCTTTCTCACTATTTTGCTTTTCGGTAATTCAAATTTTAGATATCACATCCACTATTCTCATCGAAGCTTTCCCATCTCCATAAGGGTTTATAGCTTTTGCCATTTTTTCATAATAAGTAGAATCTTCAAGTAATTTAGAAACCTCTTTTACGATCAACTCCCTGTCTGTTCCAACCAATTTTACAGTACCTGCATCTACTGCTTCGGGCCTTTCAGTAGTGTCACGCATTACCAGAACAGGTTTACCAAGTCCTGGAGCTTCTTCTTGAATTCCACCACTATCAGTAAGCACGATCTTACTTTTTCCCATAAAAAACACGAAAGGAAGATAATCTAACGGCTCGATGAGAAATAAATTTTCAGGCTTTCTATTCTCGAAAACAGTTGCAACAGCTTTTCTAACTATTGGATTTAAGTGCATTGGATACACAAAGTCAACATCATAGTAGAGCTTAGTCAAATCGTCTAATGCATTACAGATATTTTCAAATCCTTTGCCAAAATTCTCTCTACGATGTCCGGTTACAAGGACTAACTTTTTTCCGTCTGCAAGTCTATCCAAATCATACCCTGACAGTAATATCTCTTTCTTAATTTTTTCGGATAACGCACCATCCAAGTTGATTTTATTCAAGACCCAGAAAAGAGCATCAATCACAGTATTTCCAGTTACAAATATCGATTTTTCATCAATATTTTCTTTTATCAAATTCCTTTTGCTTAATTCTGTTGGTGAGAAATGAATTGAGGTAATCCTTCCGGTAATCTGTCTGTTCATTTCCTCTGGCCAGGGGCTGTAGATATTATGAGTCCTCAATCCGGCTTCAATGTGTGCTACAGGAATTTGTTGATAATAGGCAGCTAATGCAGCAGCCATTGATGTGGTTGTATCTCCATGAACCAATACCATATCGGGCATCACTTCTTTCAACACATCACGCATACCTAACAAAACTCTACTCGTTACATCATAGAGATCTTGACCTGTCTTCATGATATCCAAGTCATAATTCGGAACAATTTGAAATAGCTTCAATACCTGGTCCAGCATTTCTCTGTGTTGACCAGTTACACACACTTTTGTTTCAAAAATTTCTTCGTTATGTTGAAATTCTTTTACCAGAGGAGCCATCTTGATGGCCTCCGGACGCGTTCCAAAAACAAGCAGTATTTTTTTTCTCATCCACTAAATTGTTTATTGTTGAATTATACCTCTATAGATTCCATATTCCTTAATTTCTACTTCACCATTTTATCCTCAATGCTCACATCATTCTGAGAGCTTTGTTTTTTGAAATAAGCCATCACACTTTTAGCTCAGTAATTGTAGCAGGTTTGAGCTGCTTTGAAAACAGACATTACTTCGTTATAGGTACTTTCAACAACGGTTTCAAAAGGGCACAACTTGTACATTAAGCCTGATTTTTTAATTACAGTTATGACTTGATTAACAATTTCGTAAGGATGTTTTGTACCGCTGATGGGCAGCACTTGTAGGGAAGCGTTAATAATTCCACTCATAGGCAAATATACGTTCAAACAGAATAATGTCTATTTGTTTAATTAAACCACTGTAGTAAGCAGGTTTGATATACAAGATTAACGTATAATTAGATTAAAAATTGCATATTTAGCACAAAAACTCACTTTGCTAAGCTATAATAAAAAAACCCGAGCAATCGGGTTTTTTTATTCTTGATTTATAAGCGATTATGCCTATTCTTCTTTTTTAACTTCTTTTTCTGTTTCAGCTTCTTTTTTGGCGGGTGCTGCCTCTGCCGATTCTTTTTCTGCTTCTTTTATTTCTTTCTCTTTCGGTGTTTCTTTGACTGGCTCTTTGGCTTCTTTTGTTTCTTCTACTTTTTCAGCAGTTTCTTCTTCTGTTGCTTTTTCGGCTTCTGCTTCAGCTTGCGCTTCGAGAGCCTCTGCTTTTTTAGCAGCTAATTCTTTAGCTTTAGCTTTATGTATCTCTTGTTCGGCTTTCAAGCGTTCTTTGATTTTAGCTTGTTTATCTGCTTCAACTTGCTCTTTTGTTTTGCTTATTTCTTTGTCCTTGTTCTCCTTCCATGCGTTAAAACGTCTTTCAGCTTCAGCTTCATCAAAGGCACCTTTTTTTACACCACCTTGTAGATGCTTCATTAAAAGCACACCTTCTCTCGAAAGGATGTTACGGGTAGTGTCGGTAGGTTGAGCACCTACATTTAACCAATACAATGCACGTTCGAAGTTCAAATCAACTGTTGCCGGATTGGTGTTTGGATTGTACGAACCGATACGTTCGATAAATTTGCCATCACGTGGCGCACGACTGTCAGCAATCACAATGTGGTAATATGCATACCCTTTGCGACCATGACGTTGTAATCTAATTTTTACTGCCATTTTCTCGAAATGTTTTTAAAAATATTTTATTATTTTATTAAATGCTTTTACTCGAAAAGCGGACGCAAAGGTAATATTTTATTTTGGAATAGGAAAAGAATAAGCTGTTTTTTATGCTTTGCAAAATCAATTTCAAAGCTATTTCTCTGTTTCGCTAAGCACCCAAGCATCGGAGAATCTAGGGGTGGATTCTCTAAGCTGTTTCATAAATTGAACGGCTTCTGCTTTTGTTGCAAAAGATTCTATAGCCACGCGGTGTGTCTTGATGGGGGGGAGCACATGTGCTTGGTCAAAATTCATGTTTTTCAGTTCGTAGCAAAGTCGCTCTGCTGCCTTTTGTGTGGGCAAGCAAGAAACGATAACATGATGTTTCAAATCTACTGATGCGGTTGAAGCAGAATGGTGTGTATATTCAGCTTCCGGAATAACAATTTTTAAAGGTTCCTCTGTTACTGTGTTTTCAACAATCGGCTCTGATTGTTTGGCAGGTAGAAGGTTAGCTAAATTGTTAGCAACATTCTCAAGTCGTGGAGCAGCAAAAAGCAAACTAATTGCAATAGCTCCTACTGCTGCATATTGAGCTATTTTTCTCATTGGAGGTATTGTAAATGAGATAACTTTACGCTCTGTTTTAGTTTGTGCAGGAGAGTAATGGAGAGTCTCTAATCCAAAATTTGAGGGAACAGTATGCCCCGAAGCCGACGGTGTGAAAATGATTTTTCCTTCGTCCGAAGTTTGTAAAATGCCTAATGAACCTATTTCAACATTTTTATTGCTGCCTAAGTTTGCTTTTATCTTCTCCACTTCGTGGGTGATTTTATTGGAAGCTTCACGAAAAGAGATGTTTTCCATTCTGGATGTTTCAATCGCCAAAAGCCCATCAGATTCATTCATCAAAGGATTAAAACTTACTGTAACTATCGGTGGTTCAAGGGTATCTTTTGTAATTACTGCCGAGCGGAATTGATATACAAAACCGCCAAGCCCGGGCACAATCACGTAGTCATGCCGACGAAGTAGAGTTTCTATATGTCGAACCATCGTTTCCATCCTTGCAAATATAGACAATTCATTTAAAAGATTAGCAAATTTTTACAAAAAGTTATCAACAAACTCCGAAGTCTTTTTCTCGGAGAAAGACATTGACAGGATACTATTTCGGTGCTTTTAGGTACAAAATAAAACCGATTGTAAAGAAAATAATGTTTGGAAGCCAGACAGCCAACAAGATGGGCATGGCGTTATTAACTGCAAACGTAGTGGACATTGTGGTGAATACCACAAAAAGCGCACTAAGTGCAAGCCCGATTCCGAGATTCAATCCCATGCCTCCACGAATTTTTCTGGACGATAATGAAACTCCAATCAAAGTCATTATCAGCACCGAAACAGGGTAAGAATATCTTCTGTAATACTCGTCTTCAAAGGCTTGAACATTGCCTACACCTCTTTCTTTTTGCTTTGAAATAAACGATTTAAGCTCGCCTAAGCTAAGCTGGGGAGCTTCTTCCGGCGAAATAAAAAACTCTTCAGGTTGAACTTGTATAATGGTGTCCATTTCCGCACCCCGAGTCAGTTTTTCATGCATTCCGTCAAACTCTCGGTGTACATAATTATTCACTTTCCAATGATAAAGCGAGTCCCACTTTACCGATTCTGCGGTAAGCCGAGAAATAAGGGTTTTATCGTCAAAACTTTCTAAGGAAAACGAATAACCTGTGTTTGAGCTGATTTCAAAACGCTCGATGTACATAATTACTCCTTTCTCAATCTCCATTTGCACATTTCGTTTATTGTCTGTTTTGAACGGTTTGATGTATTGATCCTCAAATTGCAGTAATCCTCGGGTTGAGTTTGGGATAATAAATGCGCCCAGTACAAAGGCCAATAAGGTGATGAATAGGGATGAAATAAAATAAGGTTTCATCAGCCGATTGAAGCTGACGCCACTCGATAAAATAGCAACGATTTCAGAATTATTTGCCATTTTGGAAGTAAAGAAGATAACAGAGATAAACGTAAATAGGGGAGTGAACAGATTCGCAAAATAAGGAATGAAGTTCATGTAGTAATCAACCACTATTGCATTGAGTGGCGCGTTATGTTCATAAAAGTTATCGATTTTTTCCGTAATATCAAATACAACCGCGATACTCAAAATCAATACAATGGAATAAAAAAACGTACCAAGAAACTTCTTGATAATGTACATGTCGAGTTTTTTTAATCCTATTTTTTGAAAATCCATTGTTTAAATTAATTTTTAGCAAAGTAGTTGAATGGCTTGTTTGTTAATACTTAAAGTCTTCTTCCCAATTGAGTAACCATTTCTTTTTTCCAAGAAGTAAAATCACCGACTTCGATGTGTTTTCGAGCTTCACCTACCAGCCAAAGGTAAAAAGCCAAGTTATGCACCGATGCTATTTGCATGGCAAGCAGCTCTTTTGCAATAAAAAGATGACGTAAATAAGCTTTTGTGTGAACTTTATCTACCGATGCTGTACCAAATTCATCGATTGGCGAAAAATCGTTTTTCCACTTTTCGTTCCGCATGTTCATGATTCCCTGCGAAGTGAAAAGCATCCCGTTGCGTCCATTTCTTGTCGGCATTACGCAGTCAAACATATCTACACCACGCTCTATCGCTTCCAAAATATTTATTGGCGTACCCACTCCCATTAAATAGCGGGGTTTATTTTCGGGTAAAATTTCATTAACCACTTCTATCATCTCATACATCACCTCTGCAGGCTCGCCAACCGACAAACCGCCAATAGCGTATCCGTCACGGTTTTGTGAAGCAATAAATTCTGCCGACTGCCGACGCAAATCGGGATAAACACAGCCCTGCACAATCGGGAAAAAGGTTTGCGAATAACCGTACTTAGCTTCAGTTTCATCAAATCGCTTCACGCCACGTTCCAACCATCGGTGCGTCAGTTCCATCGATTCTTTGGCGTAGTTATAATCAGCCGTACCGGGTGTGCATTCGTCCAGCGCCATGATAATATCGGCGCCAATGATTCGCTGGATATCTACTACCCGTTCGGGCGTGAAAAGATGCTTGCTTCCGTCAATATGCGAACTGAACGTAACTCCTTTTTCGTTCATTTTCCTTGTATTGGACAACGAAAAAACCTGATAACCACCGCTATCGGTCAGAATGGGTTTGTTCCAGCTATTAAATTTGTGCAAACCACCTGCTTGCTCCAAGATTTCAGTGCCCGGTCGAAGATACAGATGGTACGTGTTCCCAAGGATAATCTGTGCTTTAATTTCCTCGTGTAACTCTTGAAAATGAACACCTTTTACACTTCCCACCGTACCCACCGGCATAAAAATGGGCGTACGGATTTCGCCGTGGTCAGTGGTTATCAATCCGGTGCGTGCACGACTGTTCGGATCTTTATGTTGTAAGGTAAAATTCATCATTAAAACTTCTAATACCAACAATCAGTATTGTCCGCATTATAGGTTATGCCTATTGCATTAGGTAGTTGATTTGAAAGTACAAAAGTATAAAACAAATTTCTTTTAACAATCTATTTTAAATTACTTTGTATTATTTAGCAAGCGAAATGAGCCTCGATGCGTTGATTAGTTGAAAAACAAAAAAGACGATACAAAAATGCGTCGTCTTTTTTCTTAGTATGTTTTAGCAAATTATTCAGGCATCATTACCACTTCAATCACGTTTCCTTGATCAACGATATTTTTCAAGGTATCACGGATTGAGTCGGAAGTCAGCGCATCGATTGCAGCTTTGTAGTCTTTCACGTTGTTGATACCGTCTTCGTAGTAAAGCTTCAACGTGCTTGCCCACCAGCTGTTTTGTTCCAAATCCTGCACGTATTGCTTTTGCAAGTTCTCTTTTACTTTTTGCAGGTCTTCGGGCTTTGGACCGTTATTCACGATGTCTTTCACTTCTTGGTGGATAATCTGCATCAAGCGTGCCTGCTTCTCAGGGTCGGTATCAAACTGCATCAATACCACAGCTTCATCTTTCGGCACGTTTCTCATACCTCCATATACACCTACTCCATAAGAGCCGCCTTCTTTTTCACGGATACTTTCTAAGTAGCGCATATTTAGGATGTCGCCGATGGCTGAAACAATCACTCGATTGTTCATGTTATATGGCATCTCCCCAGTGTATTGGATGCGGTTTGATGCTTTTTTGGTCTGCATATCACGTTTGAAGTAGTTATTTATTTTCCCTTTCGGTGTAGAGCGGTACACTTTCTCGTAATTCTCTTTTTTCTTAGAAGTTTTTAGTCCGCCCAGATACGTGGCAAGTAATTTCTGAGTTTCCTTGTCATTCGGGTCAATATTTCCAACGAACACAAACGTGAAATCTGCCGGATTGGCAAAGCGTTGTTTGTAAATTTCAATGGCTTTGTCCTGATTGATTTTGTCCACCATTTCCATATTCTCAATAACGATGCGCGGATCGTGGTCGCCGGTAACCATTCGAATACTATCGCTGAATGTCTTGTTCGGGTTCTTTTCTGCATTTGCAAGCGCTGTGCGGAGCATACTCAAAAGCGCACTGTACGAATTGTCGTCTTTTCTCGGAGCGGTAAAATACAGATACACTAATTGGAGCATCGTTTCCAAATCTTTCACAGAAGATGATCCGGTCATACCTTCGGCGTAAGTGCTGATGTAAGGACTCACGGAGGCAATTTTTCCGGTCAAAGCCTTGTTCAGGTCGGTTGCCGAGAATTGCCCGATTCCGTTGGAAGCAATGATGCTTGTTGCCAACGAAGCTGAAGGCAGGTCAGCGATGTCTTTCACTTTGGATAATCCGCCGTCACTGAACACTCGCAGTGTAATCTCATCTTTTTTGAACGTAGTAGGTTTGAACGCTACTTTGATGCCGTTGCTCAGCATCATCTCGGTAACGTCAACCTCGGTGTTTTTGGTGATTTTCTTTACCTTTCCTGCTTTCGGGGCTTTTTCAATCAACGGGCGCGACAAGTCTTCTTCTGCTTTGGCGGTCAGTTCTGCATTTTTCACACCAGCCCATGAAGCCAGCAGTTGCTCTTCGGTTGGTACTTTTACTTCTGCTTTTTCGGGAGCACTGACGTCGATAATTACATTTTCATCTACCACGTATGATTTGGCTGCTTGATTAACTGCATCTGTCGTGATTTGCGGCAGCAACATTTTTGCCAAATCAAACTCAGCCTCGATGCCGGGCACTGGTTCATTGTCCAAATAATGGCGGATATATTCTCGTGCTAAGCGCTGGCTGTTCTGATTGTTGCGTTCGTTGTATGCTTTTTCCATCGAAGTCAAGATGTTGGTTTTGGCACGTTCCACTTCCGCATTGGTAAAGCCGAAGCGTCTTACTTTTTCCAGTTCAAGCGCCAATGCGTTGAAACCTTCCAGCTCTTTACCCTCTTTCGGTACCACGATGTTAATGAATGCATCTTTTGATTTTACCAATCCGGTGTAGGTAGAATAAGCGCCCACGAAAGGTGCGTCGGCTTGCAAGCTGATTTCCTCAAAACGCTCGTTGAGCGCCGAACCGATGATATTATTTACCGTGTTGAAGGCATATCCGACCATCGAAAGCTGTACTTCGGGTGGCAATTTGTCTTTCTTAAAGTCTATCCGAAGTTGCGTGTTTTGAGCTTCGGGGTCGGTAACGATTGCCACAATCGGCTCTCTATTGTCTTTTATTTCATAAACGGGGCGTTCGCCAAAGTTTTCTTTGCGGGGGATGTCGGCAAACATCGTTTTGATTTTCTGTTCCATCAAATCCACGTCCACATCACCCACAACCACAATGGCTTGTTGATCGGGACGGTACCATTTTTTGTAGTATGCACGCAGGGCGTCGTAAGTAAAGTTGTTAATTACCGCCGTGTCGCCTATTATATCGCGTTTGGCATACTGGCTACCCGGGTAGCGAAGCTCGTTTGATTTGCTCCACATTCTCCGTCTTGCGTTGTTGCCGGTTCGCCATTCTTCGCGGATTACGCCACGCTCGTTGTCAATTTCTTCATCAGTGAGCGTGATAAATCCGGACCAATCGTGAAGTACCAGTAAAGCACTATCAAGCATTCCTTGGCGTGTGGTCGGGATGTTTGAAAGGCGGTACACTGTTTCGTCGAGCGATGTGTAGGCGTTGATGTCGTAACCAAATTTTACACCCTGTTTTTCAAAATAGTTGATAATATCCTTGTCGGGGAAATTTTTCGTTCCATTGAATGCCATGTGTTCCAAGAAGTGCGCAAGCCCGTCTTGATCGTCGTTTTCAAGGATAGCTCCCACGTTTTGTGCGATGTGAAATTCTGCGCGTTGTTTCGGTTCTTCGTTGTGTCGTATGTAGTACGTCAGACCGTTGTCTAGCTTTCCGTAACGGATTTTCGGGTCCAGCGGAAGCGGTTGCATCTGTTGTGCAAATAAGCTTGCTGAGAATATCATCAGCACTGCAATTGCAAAAGATTTGTTTCTAATCATAATTTTTAAAAGTTTGAAGATTGAAGCACGAAGTTTATTCGCACTCTCGTCTTTTGTTTTCGAATACAAAGGAACAGAAATTTTAATACATAACCAATTTTATTCGTTTAAATTAGCGTTAATAATTCTTACAAAAAGGGATTGTCTCAAAAAAGATTATCAAAACATAAATGCATGAATTTACACAAAAGTTATTTTTTATATTGCTGATATTGAGTATGTTATACTTTGTGTGTTTGCGAAACTTGTGTTCAAATAGACTTTTGAGACAGCCCCTTATAATGAAGGTATATTATATAAACAATGATTAATCAAGTACGATTTACAAACGATTTTTCACGGCAACAAAAAGATAGGTTTCAGCTTTGGAAACTTTTTCAAGCGAAGTCCTGTTGTGCCAAATTGCTACAAAAACATCAGAAACAACTTCTTCAGCGTCTTCCTTTCTATCCAAATAATGCCCCGTAAAACGGCACAACCTTTCATACCATTTCCTGAAAAGCGCGTTGCAAGCATCTTTATTTATTATGTTCAGCAATCTGCTGAAATAAATCCTCTGTCGTCATTCAAAACCGTTTATAACTAAGGACAACAAAGTTAGGGAAAATACTTACCCGATGAAAGAAAATATAGTACCTTTGTGTCAAAACAGAAGATTACATTATGTCAGAAACACTGCTCATCACACCCAATCAGCCCAAAGCCGACGTGTACCAAGAATTGTTACCACAACTCAAATCACTTGTGGAAAACGAAACGGATTTAATTGCAAATATGGCGAATATTTCTTCCGCATTGAAAGAAGTTTTCAGTTGGTGGTGGGTTGGTTTTTACCTGGTGAAGGGAAATGAACTGGTTCTCGGACCTTTTCAGGGACCGATTGCCTGCACGCGGATTGGTTTTGGAAAGGGCGTGTGCGGAACAGCTTGGAAAGAAAAACGCTCGATTTTAGTGCCGAATGTAAATGAATTTCCGGGACACATCGCGTGCAGTAGCGCTTCAGTCTCAGAAATTGTAGTGCCTATTTTTGATAAGAGCAGTGAAGTTTTTGCAGTGCTTGACGTGGACAGCGAACGATTTGACATGCTCGATGAAGTTGATGTAGAATGGCTGGAAAAGATTGGAAAAATAATTACCCCCGACTTCTAAAAAGAAATCAGGGGTAGAAAAATAAGATTTGTTTCATAAAACAGCTCGTGCTATCAGCAGATACTACACCCTTCACATTTGCTCAACTCGCCACGCAGGCGCTTTTCAACCAGTATTTTTATTCGATCTTTCAGCGCATCAATCCGTATATTATCGATGACATCAGCCGTAAATGCGTACATCAGAAGCATTCGGGCTTCTTTTTCAGAAATTCCGCGTTGGCGCATGTAAAACATTGCTTTTTCATCCAACTGCCCGATTGTAGCACCGTGTGAACATTTCACATCATCGGCATAAATTTCGAGTTGTGGCTTAGTACGCATTTTTGCAGTGTGGTTTAGCAAAATATTTTTATTGTTTTGGTAAGCCAATGTTTTTTGGGCATCCTTTGCTACAAACAATCTTCCGGTAAACCCGCCTTTGGATTCTTCGTCAAGGATGTACTTGAACTTCTCGTTGCTGTGCGAATTGGGTTGATTGTGCAAGATAGAAGTGTAATTATCAACCACTTGCCTGCCGTCAGAAAGCGTCATCCCTGTCAGGTATGTTTCACAATTTTCTCCGTCCAAGTCAATCTCGATGTTGTTCCGGGTAATGCCGTTATGAAGTGTTAAAATATTCCCCAGTACGTTAGAGTTTTGCTCCTGTGCAATCAGTAAAGTAGAAACTTCGGTCGTTTTCCGACTTACATTTTCCAACTTGTAATGCTCATAAAATGCGTTTTCACCCACAAAAACTTCCGTTACACGATTGGAAAAAAACCGTACATCGTCCACCGTATGGTCACACACGAGTACCTGCGCTTTGGCGCCTTGTTCCACGATGACCAAATTGTGGCTATTAGCCATAAAATCGACATCGGAACGCATGATGTTTACAATCTGGATGGGTCGGTCAAGCACCACATTTTTTGGCACATAAATAAAAAATCCGTCTTGTGCGAAGGCTCCGTTGAAAGCAATCATCCCGTCCACGTGCTTCTCTGCCAGTTTTGAAATGTATTTTTCAACCAGTTCAGGATAATCTTCTGATGCTTTCCGCAAACTGATAATAATAACGCCTTCCGGAAGCGGATGACTTTTTCGATTTTCCATGGGATAAAACGCGTCATTTACTACAAAATAAAGGTATGCCGAAATTCCCGGAACATCGCACTTAAATACATTGTATGGGTTTACAGGGAAATTCATTCGCTTGATATTCAGCCCATAATCAACACCCAGTGGTTCTCTCAAATCGGTGTACTTGTATATTTCAACTCGTGGAGTGGGAAACCCAAGTTCTTTGAATTTCTCAAATGCTTTCCTGCGTCCGTGGTTCAGCGCCGAAGCAGAATGGATATGAATAGTTTCTTCATTTTGCTCGTAAAGCTCGATGTAAGGCTGTTCAAGCACTACGGCTTCTTTTTTCCGTGAAGTTGTTGTTTGTATGTCTGTTTTGGAATTTGTCATTTTTGATAAATATTTAATCACTAATACCAATCGTTCCCGGATTGACTCAATTAAGCGAATTAACTCGGGATACGACTAAGAAACCTGTACTTCTACTTTTTCAACCAGTCGTACCCTTTTTCTTCCAGTTCCAACGCCAAGGATTTATCGCCTGTTTTGATGATTTTTCCATCGTGAAGCACGTGGACATAATCTGGAACGATATAATCTAGCAATCGTTGATAGTGAGTAATCACGATGCTTGCGTTTTCGTTGCTTTTCAGCTTATTAACACCGTTTGCTACGACGCGTAATGCATCAATATCCAGTCCGCTGTCGGTTTCGTCAAGGATAGCAAGTTTAGGTTCCAACATTGCCATTTGGAATATTTCATTCCGTTTTTTCTCTCCGCCGGAAAAACCTTCGTTTACCGAGCGGTTGGTAAGTTGGGTATCCATCTCAACCAGTTCTTTTTTCTCGCGCATCAGTCTGAGAAACTCGGTTGCTGAAATAGGTTCTTCGTCTCTGTATTTTCTTTGTGCGTTAATAGCAGCGCGCATGAAATTAACCATGCTCACGCCGGGAATTTCTATCGGATATTGGAAACTCAAGAAAATGCCTGCACCAGCTCGTTCTTCAGGGTCAAGCTCCAACAAATCAATACCTTCGTAAATAACGTTTCCTTTAGTAACTTCAAACGTGGGGTTACCCGTAATCACGGAAGCCAACGTTGATTTTCCGGATCCGTTGGGACCCATGATAGCGTGGATTTCTCCTTTTTTAACGGTTAAATCCACTCCTTTTAATATCTCTTTTCCGTTAACGGATGCGTGTAAATTTTTTATTTCTAACATAATGCAAACTAATAAACGAGTAGAAAAGTACACTACAAGTTTTATATTTTAAAAAATAGTTGATATTTATTATTCTGAATAATAAGTTTTATTTATCCCACAGAGCCTTCCAATGTAATCTGCAAGAGTTTCTGTGCTTCTACAGCAAATTCCATCGGTAATTTGTTCAGCACTTCTTTGGCGTAACCGTTCACTATCAGCCCTACGGCGGTTTCGGTGTCGATACCGCGCTGGTTGCAGTAAAAAATCTGGTCTTCGCTAATTTTTGATGTCGTCGCTTCGTGTTCTACGATAGCCGTATCGTTGTTGACTTCCATATACGGAAATGTGTGTGCACCACATTTATCGCCCAAAAGCATACTGTCGCACTGCGAAAAATTACGCGCATTTTCAGCTTTTGGATTGATTTTCACCAATCCACGGTAGCTGTTGTTACTTACTCCGGCTGAAATTCCTTTTGAAAGGATGTGGCTCGATGTGTTTTTTCCGATGTGAATCATCTTAGTTCCGGTATCGGCTTGCTGATGATTGTTTGTAACCGCCACTGAGTAAAACTCAGCAGACGAGTTGTCGCCCAGCAAGATGCAAGACGGATATTTCCATGTGATTGCCGAACCGGTTTCGACCTGTGTCCACGATAAGCGTGAGTTTTCTCCCTTGCAGATACCACGCTTGGTTACAAAGTTATACACTCCGCCACTGCCGTCTTTGTCGCCCGGATACCAATTTTGCACGGTCGAGTATTTCACTTCAGCATCTTTCATCACTACGATTTCAACGATGGCGGCGTGCAACTGGTTTTCATCACGCATAGGCGCCGTGCAACCTTCTAAGTAAGATACATAGCTGCCTTCTTCAGCAATAATCAATGTGCGCTCAAACTGCCCGGTATTTGCCGCATTGATGCGGAAATAGGTGGAAAGCTCCATCGGGCAGCGGACGCCCTTCGGGATATAAACAAACGAACCGTCGCTGAAAACCGCCGAATTTAGCGCCGCAAAATAATTATCGGCATACGGAACTACCGTTGCCATATACTTTTGCACTAAGTCCGGATGTTCTTGCACTGCTTCGCTGAACGAGCAAAAGATTATGCCCAGCTCTGCCAAGTTTTCACGAAAAGTAGTTTTTACCGAAACGCTGTCCATTACGGCATCTACCGCCATTCCCGATAGAATTTTTTGCTCTTCGAGCGGGATGCCGAGCTTTTCGAATGTTTTCAGCAGTTCCGGGTCCACTTCATCTAAGCTTTTCGGGGCATTTTTTCGCGGTGCGGCAAAGTATGAAATCGCCTGATAATCAATCGGCGGTATCTTCAAATAAGCCCAATCCGGCATTTCCATCGTAGTCCAGTGTCGGTATGCTTTTAGGCGGAAGTCGAGCAACCATTCAGGTTCGTTTTTCTTCTTCGAAATCAGCCTAATAACATCTTCGTTGATTCCCGGCGGAATAATCTCGGTTTCAATATCGGTAGTAAAACCGTATTTATATTCGTTTTGGGTTACCTCATATAGTATTTCGTCAGACATTTTTTATGATAAAGTTAGAAAACAGCCCGCTGCAGCGGGTTAAAATTAGACAAAAGAATGATTTTAAATTGACATACAACAAGGAATCTCTTTTTCCTTTGAAATTGTAGTGTAATAACAACAGCCAATGAAAAATGTTTATTATTCTACTTAAGGAATACAAAAAATGCGTATCAAAATTCCTTTTGACACGCACTTTTTACATAAAACAATATCTAATCTATTAATTCAAAACTGGCTTTACTTGATATTCGGATTCAGTTTGTTCCAATCTTCGTAAGCCGGAAGAATGCCGAAACTGATTACTTCGTCCACCAGTTTACGCAGGTGTGAGTAACTTGTGCGAAGTGCGTTAAGTTCTTCTTCGGTACCTTTCAATTCACCGTAAGAAACACCGTTTTTGTCGAGCGTAGTTTCCATTGCCATCATGATGTGGTCAAATTCACCGTTGCTCACGTAGCATCCTGATGGCCAACGGAATGGTTCTCCACCCATTGTGGCGCGTATCATTTCGATAGAAACGTATGCGGGGCTTTGGAACGATGAGCGTCCGCGGAGTTTGATGATGTTGGCACCGCCTTTTGTTACACGCGTTTTCATATCAGCCCACTGTTCGTTGGTCAATTTGTCGGTCCCGATCAAATCAAGCAGCGGAGTTCCGTTAACTTTCGCGGTAGAAGCAAAAACAGCCATTGTTTCACCGTGTCCGCCGTAAGTACGCGTATTGGTTACGTCGCTTTGTTTCACACCGAAGTGTTTAGCCAGTTCACTTTGCAGGCGTGTGCTATCCAATCCTGCCAACGTAGTAACTTGACTGGGTTTCAGTCCACTGTGCATCAAGGTAACCAAACCGGTAATATCAGCGGGATTGAAAATAATAACCACGTGGTTTACATCGGGGCAATAGGCTTTGATGTCTTTACCAAGTTGTTCAGCAATTTCGCAGTTGCCTTTCAGCAGGTCTTCACGTGTCATACCTTCTTTACGGGGTGCACCACCGGAAGAAACGATGTATTTTGCACCTGTAAATGCTTCTTTAATGTCGGTGGTGTAAGTCAGGTTTAATCCATCGAAACTGCAATGGCGAATTTCTTCGGCTACACCTTCCAACCCTTTTGCATAAGGGTCATACAGGCAGATGTTAGGGGTTAAGCGCATCATGGCGGCAGTTTGTGTCATGTTAGAACCAATCATGCCGGCAGCACCTACGATTACTAATTTGTCGTTTGTTAAAAAGCTCATAATCTTTTTGTTATATATGGTTAATAAATTTCACGATTACTGCTTGCAAAAATACGGATTAATCTTGATATGAAAAAGGAAAGGATACTTATTTAATGAAATATTTCTTTAATTAAACTTAATGCGACTAAACTATAGCTTATACACGCTGTTTTTAATCCCTTGTTACACGAAAAATGATTACCTTTGTTTTCAAATTATTAATTTTCAAAAAAATCACAGCAATGAAATACATTGGTGCACACGTAAGTGCAGCTGGCGGAGTGGAAAATGCACCGCTTAATGCGCATAAAATCGGGGCGAATGCTTTTGCTCTTTT
>JAAYSS010000054.1 GCA_012518275.1 Bacteroidales bacterium | reverse complement strand
ATGTCGTACAGATATCCCCTAAGCTACAAGCCCGTTTGCCATTAATGGCTCCGCCGAATCCTTGGGCACCATCTTCCAAAATCAATAGATTGTACTTATCTGCAATTTTCCGAACCGCGGGATAATCGGCAGGAAGGCCAAACAGAT
The DNA here is from genome assembly GCA_012518275.1 of Bacteroidales bacterium. Lineage (GTDB taxonomy): Bacteria > Bacteroidota > Bacteroidia > Bacteroidales > Paludibacteraceae > UPXZ01. The sequence continues at coordinate 2,216 of JAAYSS010000054.1, read as the reverse complement.
CGACTGTAATGATAACTTTCGGGGTTAATTTTCCTTCTTTAAGTACTTTCTCGATTGCCTCTTCCAAGCTTTTTGGGTCAATATTGAATGTGTCGACCTCCACATCCACGAAAACAGGTGTAGCACCTTCTAATGAAATTACCTCAGCCGAAGCAAAGAATGTAAAATCGGGTACGAAAACTGCATCACCTGCTTTAATGCCCCAAGTTTTCAAAGCTAGCGTGAGTGCATCCGTGCCGTTGGCGCAGCTTACGCAGTGCTTCATTCCCACATATTCTGCCAAAGAAGTTTCTAACTCTTTCACGGCTTTTCCTTTAATGTAGCCGCCGGAAGCCGCTGTATCTATCATTGCTTTGTCAATTGCTGGCTTCAATGCATTGTACTGTTTTACTAAATCTCTAAATCTCATATTATTTATTATTTAAATTTCAACTAAACCATTCTCTGATTCTTTATATTTTTTATCACACTTTGGACACGCTAAATTTTCGGACAAACGAACTCCACATTCACATACCCAGCCAATTTGCTTTGCAGGTACACCAGCCACAAGGGCATAGTCTTTTACATTTTTTGTTACTACAGCTCCGGCAGCAATAAGTGCACAACGTCCAACCGTATTCCCACATACTATTGTTGAGTTAGCTCCAATGGTAGCACCCCATTTCACAAGCGTTTTAGCATAATTGCCATGAACGGAATAGTGGGCGCGGGGTGTAATAACATTTGTAAACACACACGATGGACCACAAAATACATTATCCTCCAATTCAACACCTTCGTACACCGAAACATTGTTTTGAATACGGACGCCGTTACCTATTTTCACGTTGTTGGCAATATTCACGTTTTGTCCCAGCGAGCAGTTTTCACCCAGTGTTGCTCCTTTTTGAATATGGCAGAAGTACCAGATTTTAGTTCCTTTGCCGATGGTTACATTCTCATCAATATAGCTGCTTTCATGTACGAAGAAATCTTTTTCCATATATTTTCTACGAGTTTTTAGGATAATTAGACAAAAATAGCTACTTTTGTCGAGTGCAAAATAAATCAATCACAAAGTTAAAAAAAATATTGGTTTGATGCACGTTTTACCAGTATTTTGCTAAAATAAAATATGTCGGACGATTATCATCAATATGAAACAAGTACGCGCCAAAAAACACTTGGGGCAACATTTTCTGAAAGATCAAGAAATTGCCCGTCGTATTGCGGAAAGCTTTCCTTTGCGTGAAGCAATGGCTGTGCTTGAAATTGGTCCCGGAATGGGCGTCCTGACTCGATACCTCCTTCAAAATCCTTTGATAAATCTAAAAGCCGTTGAAATTGACGCTGACTCAGTTGCGTACCTTCATAAGCAGTTTCCTCAGTTGGAAGTGATTGAAGGCGATTTCCTTGAAATGGATTTGAATAAATTATACGATGATAAATTTTGTGTTATCGGTAATTTCCCTTACAATATTTCCAGCCAAATACTTTTCAAAGTTTTAGACTACAAAGATAAAATTCCCTACATAGCAGGGATGCTACAAAAAGAGGTGGCGGAGCGCATTGCATCCAAACCCGGTAAAAAAGCTTATGGAATTCTCAGTGTTTTTATGCAGGCGTACTACAACGTTGAATATCTGTTTACGGTGTCAAAAGAGGTCTTTGACCCTCCTCCTAAGGTCATGTCGGCTGTTATTCGCTTTACCCGAAACGAAGTGAAAGAACTCGATTGTAATGAAAAACTCTTCCGAACGGTAGTGAAAACAGCCTTTAATCAGCGACGCAAAACCTTGCGTAATTCTTTGAAACCGCTTGTGCCGAAAGGAAATGAAATGTATAATGAGTCGATATTCGGTAAACGCCCCGAACAGTTGGATGTAAAAAGTTTTGTTTATTTGACTAATTTAGTGGCGAAAGCATTGAGTGACTGAACGCACAACGTAGGTTTTATTTTCTTGCCGTTTGGCAGACACTTTTTGAAAAAGTATGCACTAACACTTAAAAAATGCTTTGAGTACTGAAGTTTTTAAACCTTATACTCTTACAAACTTTAAAAAAGATATGTCAGAAGTAAGACTTTTCTACTACGAAGATAATAGAATTAAAATTGCCAAAAGCTTGGATGCTTTGGACTGGATAGATACGAAAGATATTATCTGGATTGACTTAAACAATGTGGCGTTTGAGGTGGAAAGTCGGTTGGAGCAATTCCTGAAAATCGATATTTT
>JAAYSS010000053.1 GCA_012518275.1 Bacteroidales bacterium | reverse complement strand
TAGAGGAAAATAACAAGGTTAGTATAATTGAGACTTTTTGTGATGGGTGTCTGTTGTGTTCCCGTATTTGTCCTCAGGAAGCAATTGATATCATTGATGAAGATAAGAGCCGTATCTATGCCGGAAGTTTTAAAAATGGCAGAATGGTCTATGGAAGGCTTGCTCCGGGTGAGGAGAATACCGGCAAGATAGTCAGCAAGGTGCGGGATAAAGCGAAGCAAATCGCAAAAGCGCATGGTATTAAAGATATAATAATAGATGGCCCTCCGGGAATAGGATGCTCTGCAATCAGTTCCATTACCGGTGTTGACAAGGTTGTGGTGGTGACAGAACCAACTCTTTCCGGACTTCATGATTTAAAACGTACTCTGGAGATTACTGCAGGTTTCAATTTAAAAACGAGTGTCATTATCAACAAATATGATATCAATGAGGAAATGTCCTCGAAAATCGAGGAATATTGTGCTCAAAACAATATAGAGGTTATTGGAAAATATCCATTTGATCCGCTCGTAGTTCAGGCAATGGTGAATTGTCAGTCAATAACCGATTTTGCCCCCGATGCGGAAATCAGTAAACTCATCAGAGAGAGTTATTTAAAATTATTCTAATTTAGCATTATGACAGATAAAGTCTTACTATATTTGCGCTTTGCTTTAGGAAGAGTGGTTAGAGTTTTGTGAGGAATTCCAAAGCAGAAGAAAAATATTATTACAATAACAGTATTGCTGTTCCAAAGGAATTAAATTTACTCAAAACTAGAAACAAAGAGATGAAAATTCAACATAGACTTGAAGATGAAAGAAGAGGCTCTTTTTTTATCATGGATAAAGAGAGACAGATAGCCGAACTCGATTACGACCTGAAAGATGGCATCTTAAATGCCTATCATACAGGAGTCCGTCCGGAGTTGGAAGGACGGGGAATCGCCGGCATGCTCTTCGATGAAATGGTAAAATACGCAAGAGAAAATAAATATAAGGTAATCCCTTCATGTTCATATATTTTGGTAAAATTCAGACGACATCCCGATAAGTATTGCGATATCTGGTTTCGTACAGAAGATGAACCCGTAGGCGCTGCTTGTGGGGTAAGGCCCAAATAACTTTAAGGGTGCAATTAATTAAATCATTAATACATATTTAACGTTTAATTTTTATGAAGAAAAAAAGGATTATTGTTATCGGTGGTTCGGCTGCAGGCCCCAAGGCTGCTTCCAGAGCACGTCGTCTGGATGAGAATGCTGAAATTATCATTATCCAAAAAGCACCGGACCTCTCGATGGCTTCCTGTGGATATCCCTATTATGTGGGTGGTTTCTTTGATGATCGCAACCAACTATTGGCCTCTCAATCGGGAATTGTCCGAGATTCGATATACTTTTGGAATACAAAGAGAATTAAAGCTCTTGTCAATACGGAAGTAACCAAAATTGACAGACAAAACAAGAGCGTGGATTATAAGAATTTACTGACGGGAGAGAGAGGTTCTTTGCCTTACGACAAATTGGTAATAGCCACAGGAGCTACACCTTTTAAGCCCCCCGTGCCGGGTATTGATTTAAAGGGTGTTACCACTTTACAATCAATGGCGGATGCGGATTTTTTGAGAAACATAAGTGATGAGGGTGAAGTAAAACAAGCAGTAGTAATCGGAGGAGGGCTTATCGGTATTGAGACCTGTGAGGCTTTGGTCCTATCGGACATTGAGGTAACACTTGTGGAGTTGATGCCGCAATTGTTGCCATTCCTTGACAAAGATATGTCGCTGAATGTCGAGAAATATCTCAAGACGAAGGCGAATGTAATTCTCGAAAACGGAGTTTCCGAGTTTATTGGAGAGAATGGAAAATTAAAAGCCGTAAAGCTTCAGGATGGAACGACAATACCATGCGAGATAGCTGTGGTTGCTACCGGAGTAAGACCCAATACAGCATTGGCAAAAGAGGCCGGATTGAAGATTGGTGAGTACAGAGCGATTGAAGTCAATTCCTATATGCAGACTTCAGATCCCGACATTTATGCCATCGGTGACTGTATCGAAGTCCCGCACCTCATCTCAGGTAAGAAAGTATATGCACCCCTCGGTGACCTGGCTAATCTCCAGGGTCGTGTAGCCGGTGATAATGTGATTAAAGGAAATGTTGCCCAATTCCCAGGAACAATCCAAAGTGGTATCTGTAAAGTCTTTGACTACGGAGTGGGCGCAGCAGGACTTTCAGAACAAAATGCCGCAAGACATGGATTTGACAATATTGAAACGGTTGTAAATGCAAGTCCTGATAAACCCGGCTTTATGGGAGCCAAACTTTTGATTACCAAATTAATTGTAGATAAAACAACAAACCGTATCCTTGGTGCACAAGTACTTGGCCCCGGTGATGTCAGCAAGCAAGTTACCACCTGGGCAATGGCTATTCAGGCTAAAATGACGGTTATGGATATGCTCAATCTCGATTTGCCTTATGCTCCTCCTTATTCTCTTGCGATCGACCACAGCATTGCCACTGCACACATTATGCAGAACAAGCTGAATGGCCTTTTTAATGGGATTTCTGCTGAACAACTGAGAGAAAAATTGGATAACCATACTCCTCTCTTATTATTAGATGTCCGTAATCAGGATGAATTTGAAATGATTAATCTTGGATTAGGAGAGAAACATATCCCTCTCGAACAATTGAGGGATCGTATGGAAGAACTGCCGGAAGATAAGAATGCTGAGATAATTGCCTGGTGTAAAATATCCCTGCGCGGATATGAAGCTGCGAGGGCGCTTATGGCCAACGGGTATAAAAACGTGAAAGTGCTCGAAGGCGGCATTAACGCCTGGCCTTGGTAAAGCGTTAGATTGTTCTTACTAAAATTAAACCAGCGATAGTACCTCTTACTGCCGCTGGTTTTTTGTTGTTGATGAGTAATGTGGTTATTTAATCTCAATCTTCCTGTTTATATAGCTCCCATAATCTTTCAGGATGGGTTGATAATTGGACTCCATAAGGGAAGAACTTATCATAAAATCGGCTGTCGAACGATTTACTGCCGTAGGGATATTATAAAGTGTCGCCAGTCGCAAGAGAGCCTTCACATCCACATCATGCGGCTGCGGGGTCATTGGATCCCACAAAAATATCAACATATCCACCTTACCTTCACTTATCAGGGCTCCCAACTGTTGATCGCCACCCAAAGGACCCGATTTGAGACGCTTCATCGAAATAGCAGCTTTTGACTCCTCTTCTTCCATCTTCTTCAAAAGAGTTTCATTTACCAACTTTCCGGTAGTTCCCGTACAGATAAGATCGTACTTTATCAGTTTTTTCCAATTCCACTCCACCCATTCCACCATATCGGTTTTACGGTTGTCGTGGGCCACGAGGGCAATTCGTTTGATTTTTGTCATAAAAATGGTGTTTTAGTCGGGTTAAATCTGACTACAAAATTAGGAACATATTTCAATTTTTCCTATCGATATTATTTTTTAATCATTTTTATTCTTTTTATTGACTTTTATTTGTTATATTTGTAAAATTAATAAAGATTTTTTTAAAAAATGGACGAAGACCGGTATAAGTTATTTAAACAATCTTACTAACCTTTTCCGCAAAGGGACCTGATCTCCTTTCCGGAAAATCATAAAGGAGATTATTATGCTGAATTTTGATGTTAAAACTCTTTATCGTTATATCCGAAAAAAGAGTTGGAAGGAGTTGAGAGCTGCAATGCAGGAGCTCGACCATCTGCAGTTGGCAGAGGCAATTGATCGCGGAAGCGAGTTTGAGTCTATAGTGCTCTTCCGCTTCTTATCTCGCGCACAGGCGAAAGAGGTGTTTCAGGAGCTTTCGCATGATAAACAAGAAGATATTGTACAGGGATTGGCTGAGCAAGCTTCTCAGGTGGCCGATCTGCTCAACGATATGGAGCCGGACGACCGTACTGCCTTCCTCGAGGAGCTTCCCGGAGAGGTGGCGCAGCGTCTTATGCAGCTGCTTACACCCGACAACAGGGCGGTAGCCACCCGGCTGCTGGGTTATCCCGAGGATAGTATCGGACGATTGATGACCCCTGAGTATGTGGCAGTGAGACCCCATTTTACTGTGGAGGAAACCTTGGCGCATATTCGCCAATATGGGCACGACTCCGAAACTTTGAATCTAATCTATGTGGTGGATGATAAATGGCAGTTGCTCGATGGACTCCGCATTCGGGAGGTGATTCTCGCTTCTCCGGAGCAGCGGATCAGCGACCTTATGGATTATAAATACGATTCGCTCAATGCTTTCGACGATCAGGAGGCTGCGGTAGCTGCTTTTAAAAAGTACGATAGGGTAGTGCTCCCCGTGGTGGATACGAAGGGAATATTGTTGGGAATCGTGACGGTTGATGATATTCTGGACATTGCTGAAGAAGAAGGGACGGAGGACTTCCAGAGGTTTGGTGCAGTTCAGGATGCAATTATCAGCCCCCTGCAGGCCACTGTTTCGTTTTTATATAGGAAGAGGGTCCTTTGGTTGCTCGCATTGGTCTTTGTCAATGTCTTTTCGGGAGCTGTCATTCAGAACTTCGAAAATGTGCTTGCGAATGCTTTGTCGCTCGTCTTTTTCCTGCCGCTGCTGATCGATAGCGGAGGAAATGCCGGCTCTCAGTCAGCTACGCTGATGATTAGAGCCCTCGCGGTGGGCGATGTACAGCTTCGGGACTGGACCAAATTGCTTGGTAAGGAGTTGATAGTATCTTTGCTTTTGGGCCTCACTATGGCCCTCGGCGTCAGCTTCATATCGGCATTCCGCGCCCCCGAGATCATGCTCGTCCTCGCCATCACCATGACCGCCATAGTGATGGTCGGCAGCCTCCTCGGCATGCTGCTCCCCTTCATCTTCACCAAACTCAAAATGGACCCCGCCACCGCCTCCGCCCCCTTGATTACTTCCCTGGCGGACATCCTGGGCGTGCTGATTTATTTTACAGTAGCGAGCAGGCTGTTGGGGTAGGGGGGATTACCGGCAATTTGTAAATGGCCGGACATATTTAAGCGAAAACAGCGGTGGGTGGGATGACCTAAGACGGCGGTAAGAGATAAGGCCTTCCGCCGTTTTGCATTGGTCGTGAGTTACTATATGGCCTTTTTAAGGGCTTTTAATGGGTAGTGTTTTTATTTTCCGGGTAGTTTCTGGGTAGTTTTATCATGTTCTTGGGTAGTATTACCTATTTTCTTGGGTAGTTTCTGGGTAGTGCCCTCGTTTTCTTGGATGTTTTTTGGATGTTTTTTGGATGTTTTCTGGATGTTTTCTGGATGTTTTCTGGATGTTTTGTTGGGCTTTTGTTGGGCTTTTTCTTTGGCTTTTTCTTTGGCTTTGTTTGTTTCAAAAGCTCCACGTAGGTGTTTTTCAGAACAATATTCTATTTCCTTGTCTTTTTTTCTAACTTTGCATAAACAACCGCCAACTCCGCCATATCAATGAAAAAACTCCCACTACTTCTCATCGCTTCTTTATTAATTCTAACCAATCCATTCTTCGGTCTCCCTACTCAAGAAGAAATTAAAATCACCGCTTCCACAGTGATCCAGGATAACAACTTTTCAGGAAGAGGGAACGATAATGAGGAAATTTTGAGGTTAGAATTGCAGACGGAGGGGAGTGGGGAAGTGGCGTTTGGAAGTCTGGTGTTGAATATGAAGGGGACTACAGATATCTGTGATATTGAGGAGATTAAGATTTATTCGACCGGAGCCTCTGAGACATTTGACCCACGTAAGCCGCTTGTGAAAGGCGCACAAATCCTCGCAACAGCCGCTCCACAGGGTGGCGAAATGACTATTCCTCTCAACGGAAGTTTATCAGCCGAGATCAATAACATTTGGGTGACTTTCAAAGTAAAAGAAACTGCCAAGGAAGGGAATCAGCTGGATGCGGAGGTGATTTCTATTTCAACCGAAACGGAGACTCATTGGTTTGAGAATGGGAATCCTGAGGGGAGGCGTGAGATTCTGCTTAGGAGGACGCTGGTCTATGGTCCGGGGGATTATGGTTCGGCGAATTACCGTATTCCGGCTATAACGACCGCTGCTGATGGTTCGCTGGTGATTTTGACTGACAAGAGGAAAAATAATTCCATTGACTTGCCGGAAGATATTGATATTGTAGCCAATCGAAGTACAGATGGCGGGAAAACCTGGTCTGAGCCCTTTTTAGTGGCTGAGGGTCAGGGATATGGCAAAGGTTTTGGTGATGCGGTTATTATTAGATCAAATACCGGAAAGCTGGTTGCGCTGTTTGTGGGTGGTCCCGGACTTTGGGGTTCTACTGCTGAAAATCCGCAACGTACTTATATTTCGACAAGCGATGATCATGGTCAAACCTGGACTCCGCCAAGGGACATTACGGCTCAAATCTATGGTGCGGAGTGTTCGGATCCCATTCGTTCTCAATGGCAAAGTCTCTTCTTTGGGTCGGGACATGCTTTGTGTACTCGCGAAGGCAGATTGATGGCCGTAATGGCTGTGCGTGAGACTTTGGAGAATAGACGACTACATAATTATGCGGTTTATTCGGATGATGATGGGGAGTCGTGGCATGTTTCGGAAAGAGCGATTTCGGATGGTGATGAGGCTAAAGTGGTGGAACTGAATAATGGCGATATTCTTATGAGTAGCCGTACAAAAGGGAATAGGCTTTGGGCAAAATCCTCCGATGGCGGTATAACTTGGGGTCCTAAAAACAGTTGGGAAGAAATATGGGGTAATGCCTGTGATGCCGATATTATCCGCTACACATCCACTAAAGATGGCTACGATAAAGATAGAATCTTGCACACTTTACCTAACCATAGCACCCGCAGAAATGTAACAATGTGGCTAAGCAATGACGAAGGCACCACTTGGCCGGTCAAGAAAACCATTGCCCGCAACGAATCCGCCTACTCCTCCATCACCATTTTACCAGACGGCACAATCGGCGTCTACATCGAAGAAGACGAAACCGCCCCCTACAAAATGTATTTCCTGAACTTTTCCCTTGACTGGCTGACAGATGGGGAGGATAGGTTTACATCTGCAGAATAACAATCTTATTAAGGATTTTTGTATATTTGTTAAATAAAGAAAATGTTAGTTGTAGGACTAAAAAACGAATCTAATTGAAAAATGAAATATATGAGTAGAACGAGCGAAACAGTAACAGAAAATATTTTTAGGGATTATTATGGTTCTTCAACTTTTACTGAAAAATCAGCTATTCCGAATGAATTTGGATTTAAATCCAAAAAAAGTGCAAACTATAAAGGTTATCCTGACTTCCTTTTAGAAGAAGAAGATTATGTTATTGTTGTTGAGGCTAAAGCAACAGAACAAGACCAAGCGAGGGATGAAGTCAAGCATTATATGCTTAAAAATAATATTACTAAGGATATTATTGGGATTGCTGTATCAGGTCAAGATATTGAAAATATGAATGTAGATTATTTTCTTAAAACCAATGAAGATTCATCTATTTCACATATACTAAAAGAAAGCACATTATTAACACTGAAGAATATTGCTAATATTTATTGGAAGAATAGATATGGTGAAAGTGTTTCATCTGAAAATCTTATAAAAACTCTAAATCAATTAAATAAAACCTTTAATGATAATAACAAAGTAAAGGATACTGAAAGAAGTTTGTTTTTTTCAGGTTTAATGATTGCATTAAAAGACAATACATTTAGAAATACTTATAAAAATATTCAGGCACCGTCAAGAGAGGAAATATCAACAGTAAAAGAAACTGTTCTTGAATCTCATAATTTGAATAATGCAATATTAGACGCTATAACAAGACAATTGGCAGATAAGATAAACAACTTATCTAAAAGTTATAGTTGGAAAGACCGATTTTCATTTATTAAAAATATTGATTATTCGTTAAAAGAGTACAAGGAAATTATTTCCAAAATTGAGAACAACATTTTTAAACCTTTTCAAAATGACGAGAAACAAGATATTCTTGCAAAAGCATATAGAATATTCTTAAAAAGAGCAGGTAAAATTGACAACAAGAATATCATTTTAACACCTGACCATATTAAAAGTTTAATGGTTGAATTAGCAAGAATCAATGTTGATGATGTTGTAATTGATACTTGTACAGGAACAGGAGGTTTTCTTATGGAGGCAATGGAAAAGTTAATTTCTCTTGCAAATAATAATGAAGAAAAAATTGAAAAAATAAAAACAAACCAATTAATTGGTTTTGAGGTCGATCCAGTTCTTTTTGCTTTAGCCTGTTCAAATATGTTTTTGCACGGTGATGGTCGAACAAATTTATTGTTTAGAAGTAGTTTAATAAATGATTCTAATCAAAATATACTTAACAATAAAGACAAAGATTTATTTGATTATATACGAAAACTTAAACCAACAAAATGTATAATTAATCCACCTTATGAAAAAAATAACTCTATAAAATTTGCTATACAAGCAATACAATATTTAGAGTCAAATGGGAAGCTAATTATCATTATGCCAACGCCAACTTTAACGCAAAACCAAAATGGTCTTACAGAGAAATTATTGAAAAATGCTAAACTAGATTTTGTCATTAGAATGCCTTATAAACTTTTTTCCGAACAAAAAAGAACAGTAAATACTTCTGTTTTTGGCTTCACTAAAACCCCACATCAACAAAATGATGAGGTATTGTTCTACAATTTAGAAGATGATGGTTTTGTCAGTATTCAACATAAAGGTAGAGTTGATAAAAACAATTTGTGGAAAGGAAAAAGAGAAAATATAAAAGATTGTATATTTAATTCTAAAGAATACGAGGACATCTGTGTAAAAAAGAAGATATACAAGGATACTGTATTAATAAGTGCAGGTGTACAAAACAGAGATAGTTCTAACTCAAAACTAATGCTCGTTAATGATTTGTTTAAAATAGAGAAAGGAACTTTAGCCAGCGACAATAGCGAAGATGGAGAATTTGACTTTATAACAGGTGCTGAAGAATGGAAAACTCACACAGAGTACAAATATGAAAAAGAAGCATTGGTTTACGTGATAAGTGCTGGCGGTTCATTAGGTAGAAGTCATTATGTAAATGGTAAATTTATTGCAAGTAATTTATGTATTGTATTAACGCCAAAAAATCCAAGTAAATATCCACTAAACTTGAAATTTTACAATACATATTTTAATAAATTAAGAAAGAAAATTGTATCAGATTTAGCTGATGGTACTTCAAAATTAACTATTAAAGAAAAAGACTTTAAGAAATATTACATTGATTACATTGATATAAAAACTCAAAATAAATTTGTTAAAGAACACATAGATCCATTTGACAAAACAATATCTAAATTGAAACAAACCATTCATAAATCAAGGCTTGAAATTGAAAAAGGATTAAATGAAATATTATAGGGTTCAGCCCATAACATGGGGTTTGTGTCAGGCTGGGTAACGTGCAAACTTGAACCTTTATAGCCCGCATCTGCGTTCTCTTCTTGTTGACAGGACTTCGTCCCGCCAACCCGCTCGAAAGACCAGCGTAGGATCGTTAGATGATAGTGTATTATTTTCAAACAACGAACAGAAAGATAGAATGAATTTAAGTTATCTACATACGCCTTCACAGACTATAATTGATCCACCTATTGATACAAACATTCAAGTGCTTCCGTTAGAAAAATTATCGTGGGAGGACTTTGAAAAACTATGTTTAGCTATTGTACAAACTGACTTTTCAATAAACGACTGTGAAATCTATGGTATTAAGGGGCAATCACAAGAAGGAATAGACATTTTTGCAAGAAAAGCGAATGGTAGGTATAATTCCTATCAATGCAAAAGGTATCAAAAATTTGATTTAAGCGATATTAATAAAGCTGTTGAATACTTTAAAAGCAAGGATTTCTATAGCAAAAGTGACATGCTACACTTGTGTACTTCTTGCGAATGGAATAAAACTCAGGTTCAAGATAAATTTGAAGAACTAAAAGACGAACTAAATAAGGACGCGAAAATCTTAGTAAAATGGGACAAGATTCAACTTTCTAGAATACTTAAAGATAAACCTCAGATTGTATTTGACTTTTTTGGTTTAGAGTGGGTAAAAAAATTTAATGGAGAACTTGCCCTAGGACAGCTGTCAAAAACAAAAAAACTCGATGCAAAACAAATTGATAATTATAGAAAAGAGTTATACAATTTTTATTCTACTATTTTCAATCAACAAGATTTAGGAGTTCCAACGATAGAATTAAATAGTCCATATGCTTTACAAGAAAGATTTATTATCCCTGATATACTTTCAAATGTTAAAGGAGAGGGCTTTAAGCCAACAAAAGAAAACTCACCTTTAATCGAAAGCCAATATCATTATTATTATGACGAACACAATTATATCTATGGGCAATCTGAAAATGAATTTAGAAGTCGGATTTTGAATAGAGATAATGATGAAGAAGAAAGCAGTATTGATATCCGAATTAAAATTGATGACGCATTAGTAAATAGTAATAGGAATATAATAATCGGTGACCCAGGAGCAGGTAAAAGCACTTTGCTTAGATATATTACATTAGATATTTTAAGTTCAAATCCTCAGTTAGAAAACATTTCGCAAAAATATGGTAAAACATTACCGGTATGGCTACCTTTTGCATTCATAACAAAACATCTTAGTCAAACTGATTCATTAAGCATTTCAGAAATACTTAGATTTTGGTTTAATAGTTTCGGTAAAAATTATTTGTTTGATGTGGCAAAAGATGCGTTAGAAGACGAACGATTGTTTTTAATAATTGATGGTATTGATGAATGGAGCAGTATATCGTCTGCACAACAAGCAATAAATCGCATTGAAACTTTAAGAGAACTTTATGATTGTAAAGTCCTCTATTCGAGCAGACCATACGGTTTTAAAATGTTAAAAGACTTTTTTACAAATTTAAACATATTAAATCTTGCAGGTTTTTCTAAGCCACAACAGAGAAATTTTGTGGAAAATTGGTACAACAAATGGGTATCCTTACAGAAAGAATTAAAAGACATAGATTTTGCCAAAAATCAAACAAACAGTTTTATTAACGAATTAGAACAATCAGGCGATTTGAAGAAATTGGCAGAAACCCCTTTATTGTTAAGTATTCTTGTGTTGCAAAAATTGCAGGATTTGGTTTTACCTAAAAATAAACTTGAAGCATTAAAGCAAATAACTAATTATCTAATTAATAAGCATCCTAAAATTAGAATTAGTAGTGCGGGAATCATTCAAGAAGATACATTAGATGTTGATATTAAAGATATTTTCTGTGAGTTAGCAATCAATATACAGAAAGAGAGCAATGATGGAGTAATATTAAAGAGTGAAGCACAAAAAATAATTGAACAATATCTTATTACCTATGCAGAATATGATAAGGGAAAAGCAAAAGTTCATAGTCAGCAATTAATTGAAGTCGGAGCAAACAATTTTGGAATCATCATTGAAAAATCCAATGATGAAATTGCTTTTGGACATAAACAGTTTCAGGAGTTTTTAGCAGCACTACAATTATATGAATCTGACGAAGATTCAGCTAATGAGTTCATAAAACAATATGCCGCTAATCCAGCTTTTCATCAAGTAATCATTAGCTTTTTTGGATTAATTCCATTAAGGCAGGTCAAAAAATTTAAAAAGCATTTTGATATCCTAAAAGAATCCACTCGAGAAAAATATCAGGAAGATTACCTCTCCCTTATATCATATGAGGTTGCTATTAACTTAGATAACACGCCTAGTGAAATTATGAATGAAGCATTTGATTCTATTATTCGGGATTTTGAATATGAAACAGATCCGACATACAAAGAAGCTTTGCTAAAACGAATTCTTAGTGCACTTCAAAATGGAAGATTAAAAGAAAAAGTTCAGACTTTTTTAATACAATTTTTTCCAAATCAATACAAATACAGAGATTATCGTATTAATGCCCTACGATATACTAACCAGTTAAACGAAATTCAATTGAAGTTTCTAAAGAAAGCGTTTATCAATGGAACAATAGAGTTAAAATATGATGCTTCTTATGCTTTTAATAAACACATAAAAAACGATAGTGTTTTGAACTTTATAGAGGATATTATTTTAAACTGCTCAAATCCAGACATTCTAGCTTTTGCAATTAATAGTATTATTACAAACGACATCGCAGAACCAAAAAGAGAGGACTTAATCAAAACTATTGAAGTTGATGATCCTGTTGTTCAACTCTATCTATTTAAACATAAAGTTTTCTCAAAGAAACAAACTCAGGACGATTTAAAACTGATATTGCCAGTTATAAATCAAGTGCCATATCAATTAAAGCAAGAAGCTGTTAGTTTGTTAACAGATGGATTTGACAAAGACAACTTTCTAAAAGCAACATTAATTAAATCCGTAGAAAAGAAACATTTTGTTAGCGAACGTGAAAACTTAATTGATAGTGGGATTGCTTGGAAAGTATTATTTAATTGCTTTAATAAGGATAAAGAGGTAATCAACCTAATAAAAACTCAATTTGAAAAAGAAGAAATTCCTTTTATTTCTTCCGAAAGGTACGAAATGTTTCAACATTTAGTTTACTGTTTCAAAGATACAGACGAGCTAATTCCTTTTGTTGAAAGTTGGCTAAATAAGCGTTTAGAAAAATATCGTCATATAGACCCTGAAGTAGCATTTGCAAGTATTTTTGTTCATTCCGAAAAAATAAAAAGTATACTTCTCGAAGATTTACCAAAGTCAGACATTTCTCATTGGAATGTTATGGCACTGCTAGACGGTTGGAAAGATGACAAGGCAATAAAAGAAAAACTGAAAGAGTATTTCAGAACGATTGAAGCTACTAAAACATCAGCTTCTGCTCATTTTATTTCTAAAGTTTTTGATAGTGATGAAAAAGAGGAAGCAATAAAAATATTAGAAAGGATTCTTTTTGATAAAACAATATTTTTTAGAGATAGGTCTATTTCTGCATTGATTGAAATTGATAGGGAATATTTTGAATCTAATGTTTTAAAGAAACTTTTAGATGAACTTGAAACTTTTCCTAAAGATTTTTTGGGACAATACTATACTGCACTTGAAGTAATTGTGAAGAATTTTCATTCAAGTGCACTTGTTCAGAAATATGTATTAGAACGAGTAGAAAATGATAACAACTTATATGCTTTATCAGTTCAGTACTTTCCAGGATTAATTCAATCGGAAGATAGGCTGCTGCAAAAATCCATTCCTTTGTCAAAGGAACTTAGGTTGTTGATTATAGAAGCATTTTCTGATTTATCAATATTGCCTAACAATATCGAAACAATTCTAAGCAATTTCGAAATAGAAGCCGAAGAAGAAATAATGGCTGATATGGCAATTTGTTTGTTCAACCATATTAAAGAATCTAATGCCAATAAAATAGTAGAGTTAAGTAAACCATTGGTTTTTGCGAAAGGTTTTGACTATGATGTAAAGCGAAGTATTGCTTTTACAGGATTTTTAATCACGAAAAAATTAGATGAGTATTTTTTGATTGAAGATGTTGGAAGTGATAGCAAAGATAAATCAAGACTCCTTGACATTTTTAATGAATATGCTTACAGAAAATCTTCAAGTAGAATAATGATAAGGTCCATTATTGATAATTTTGATTATCTGATTTCTTATGCTGGTAAAGATTTTGATTCACTCGTTGGTCATTTAAAATACACTAAAGACATTGAAGATATTTGGGGATTTTTTGCAAGACATTCTTCGAAATCCTCACCAACATATAGTTATTTAATGGAGTTTATAGCGAACAATGCTTCAACAATTAAAAACAATTCGATAATTAGTTTTCTAAGCAGGACAATGCCTAAAAGTCCTGTTTTGAAGGAGGTTTTATTGCGTTGTATTAATAATTCGGAAAGGCATAATGAAATATTAGCAGGCAGATTATTAGGAACCAATTTTAAAAATGATAGTCAAGTTTATGACAACATAAAAGATGTTAAAGTAAACGATAGCTCTGGTAAAATTATTGCTTTATGTATTGGTTGGCCAAACGAACCTATTCTAAAAGAAATGTTTAATGATATAGTTAAAAAACAATATTACGTTGATTATCATGTAGGCTTCAGTCTTAAATTTCTATTTAGAGATATAAAGAATTTGACAGAGTTCCTAATAGAAATTTTTACTAATAATAGCGACAACAGACGTTATCATAGGTATTTTTTTATTCCTATGATTGAGAGACTGAAAAGAGACAAAGATTTCAGTTTAGCCATAAAAAGACTTCTATTATCGAGTAACTCAATAAGTGAAAAAATTTCATATTATAATTTACTCTCACAGGTCAATATGGTGGATGAGGAAGTAACTGCTTGGAAAAACGGAATAACTGATTTTAAAAATGATTTTGGTTATGACATTGTATCAAATAAAACAGTTCGACTGAAAGACGTGCTACATGACTATTACTACTGAAAAGGCAGTAAAAAAAGCTCGAAAAATATCGACAAAAGTGGAAAGCAAAAAGACAAACAGAAAACTTCGAACTACTAACATCACTTATACGTAAGCGGGATGGTGTTCTTTGTAGGAAGTTAAGTGCTAATATACATCGCTTTCGGCAATACCCAACAGTTGGCTAACGGATGGGGAGGATAGGTTTATTTTTCTGAATATATAGGCATAAGCTTATCTCCCATATTCCCAATAGAGCATCAGCAAATGTGCGGCGCTCCAGCTGAAGTGGGGTGCTTTGAGTTGTTGGCCGGTGAGGGCGTCGTAGTTTTCGTGGATGGCGCCGCCTTCCCGGAGTTTGTCCAATCTGTTGAAGACCTGTTCGGTGTATTGGTCGGCTTCTTGGGTTTGTCCATATTTGCGGATGCCGCTTATGGCAAAATAGGTTTGGTCCAGCCAAATGGGGCCGCGCCAATAGCCATTGGGGGTAAATTCGGGCTCGTCAGCACTGACAGTGGGGAAGGGGATATATGTAGAGAATTTATTTTCGTCACTTAAAATGGGGAATATTTGGTTAAATTGTTCCTTGGTTGCCACCTCTGTCCAAAGTGGGATATAGGCTTCGCTGCCTTTCACTTTGACGAAAGAGCCGTCTATAATGCGTCTGTCATAGAAAAATCCATCCTCGGTATCGAAGAAATAATCTTCCGGATTGCCGGCATTTTCTTTAAGCTCGAATGGCACGCCCAATATTTCTGCAAATTTATTAAGCAACCTATTTTCCAAAGCGAGGAAACAATTCAAATCCACGCTTTCCTGATCGAAGCTCCAGGCATAGGGATGATTTTGTAACATTTGCGCGTGGTCAAAACGGATGGCATTGTCCATACCGCTTTCCCAGGCAGCCGCTACTGTTGTCCCGTCAGTAGAGCCAAACTCGCAGTAACCGTTTTGGTCGTGATCTCTTTTCCAATACCACCATTCGTGATATTTTACCAATTTGGGATAGATCTCACGCAAGAATTCCAAATCATCGGTTTGAGAATATATCGCATCCACCGCCCATGCAGCCAAAGGAGGTTTGCTGTCCCGAGCATTATTTTCCGATTTATCGGGAAAAATACAGTCGATCACCATCCCATCTTCCAGTTGATAATCAAACATGGCTCTTACCTGATTTTTGGCGAGTTCCGGCGCAAAGCGCGAAAGAGCAACGGCATGTTTCCAGGAATCCCACGCCCAAAAGCCCACAAAATAGTAGGCTGCGTGGCTCGGCACAACGCCATCGTGATACAATGCCTCTCTCGGCGAACGCCAGTTGGAAATAAGAGTTACGACCGATTTGGCAGCAATTCTATCAAATTCGGGCGGCATATTTTCTCTCAGCGCAGCTGAAAGATAACCTTCCCATCTATCTTTATTCTCCTTTATATATTGTTGAGGTTGCTCCAAAATAGAGTTTGCCCTCTCAATCAACGCTGTTTTCTCAACTTCCTCCTCTTCTCTGAAAACCTGCAACACAGCTACGTACATCCCATTTGGCGATACATCACTACAGATAGCTTTACTCTCTTCAAATGTCGTGTTTTCAGGGAAACAGAGGATATATTCCTCCTTTTCCGAGGAGAGAAAATGGAGTCTGTTTTCCTCCTGAATGCGCTCAATGGGGTGTTGTCGCTGCCCAAAGTCCTGCTCAATAAGAAGATTTGAAGTGCAATTTGGACGAATATGGAGCAGTGCTATGGAGGCATCGATAAAAATGAGTTCCTGTTCTATCTTTTTGTCCGCCGCCGAAGCGGAAATATAGATTCCGCCCGGATAATAGTTAATGGAGTCGGGAGTAAAGAGTTCGGAGCTGTTTTCTTGAAAAGAAACTTTGGCAATGGAAAGTGCCTTCCAGCCATATTCATAGAAACTGAAGGGGCCGCAAAAGCCATTTATCCATTTCTCCTTTTGAGGGATCGTGAAGCCCATCCAAGAGCCCATATCCGTAAAACAACCTGGCGTGTAGCGATAGAGTGAATCCGGCGTGTAGGCAATATCCAGAATGTTGTCAAATAGCGGATTTTCTACCTTGTGCATCTCCGAGCTGCATCCCGCAGCAAAAAGTAAGGACAAGCAAACTATAAGTAGACTATATTTTTTAATTCGCATGATCGTTATTGAGTTTTGGGTTTCAAATCAAGTTAATTAATAGCAACTATCAATTTTTTTCTGCAATTCATCGTAAGAAATGATTAAATCGAACAAAATAGCGTCACCAAAAACGGCACACTGAGGTCAGTCACAAATCCGTGGAAGACTGACAAAACCATATACTCCTTTCCGGAAAATTTCATAATAATAGGTAAGGTCGTGTCCATTGTGGTGGCGCCGCCGGCGGAAATGGGGGCCAGCTTCCCAAAGTATTTTACAAACACCGGAGCCAATAGCAAAGCGAGGATTTCGCGGGAAATATTGGAAAGCAGGGCAATGGTGCCCAATTCTGCCCCTTTAAATTCCGTAATGAAAATACTGGACAAAGAGTAGTAGCCCAATCCGCTGCCGACAGCCATACTATCTATAGCGGAGCGCTCCGGCAAAAAAATACTGACTATTGCAGAGCCGGCCACTGTACCTATAATCGTCAACAACGGCAAAAGGAGAAGTCGTGGGTTGATCTTTTTGAAGCTTTTCAGAGTTTCAGGGTCGCTCCCAAGGCTAATGCCGACGCAAAACATTAAAGCACCAAGCGCATAAAAACTGATATCCCCTTCGAGGAATGAGGTCGGGATCACCCCAAAATACCCCAAAAGCGATCCGAGAATGAAAAATCCAACTATGATAAGACTGCTTCTCATTGTGCCTTTTTCTTATTGACAAACCTCCAAAGCAATGCAGCCAGGATTATACTTCCCAGAAGAGCACCCACTGTGATAACGAGAGCATCGAGCCCCAATTTTCCCAGATTGGAAACAATTTGCGGATTACTGCCAACTTCCAATCCCAAAACAAATAAGAGTATCCAAATAAGAACAGTAATCAGCTTGGAAATAAAGGAGAGGTTTCGCTTGCGAAATAGATATCCCACTCCGATCCCAAGGATCATCAATGCCAATACTTTAAACATCTGTCGATAAAATTAGAATAGTTAGCAAAATAGGTAAAGTCTCTGAAAAGTACCGCTTTCCAACAGCTGCTCAAGAGCCATAAAAGCCATTTTTGCTCCGCTGTTGACAGCAACAAATATAGCACAAAATTCGATGATAAAAACAACAACAGCGGCCCTAAAGCCGCTGTCGTTGATATATGTGTTTGTAGTTTGTGGTTATTTTACTTCTTCAAAATCCACGTCGGTCACTTCGCCGTCCTGAGAGCCGGTCGAGCCGCTTGAACCTGCGTCAGTGGAGCCGCCAGCACCGCTCTGAGCCTGAGCCGCCTTAGCCATATCTTCGCTGGCTGCATGCCATGCCTGATTGAGGGCCTCGGTAGCACGGTCGATGTCGTCTATATTCTGAGCCTTGTGAGCCTCCTTGAGCTGTCCGAGAGCATTCTCGATGGCGCCCTTCTTGTCAGCAGGGATCTTGTC
>JAAYSS010000052.1 GCA_012518275.1 Bacteroidales bacterium | reverse complement strand
TGCTAGTCACCGCCATTAATCAGACGCTTTGCGACAAAGACTCTTTCCTCACAACTCTACGGGATAACATCGCCACCGTCATAAATCGTGAAAGCGACAAGGCCTTAGCGGATATCGATAAGCGGCTTGAAGAACTGCAAACGGAGCTATTAAAGCTGGCCACTTCTAATGCGGATTATGATAAGGTCGGGGACGAGATTCACCGCCTGCGTGACCAAAAGCAGAAGCTGCTTCTTGAAAGCGCTAACCGTGATGAACTCAAAAAGCGGATTGCTGACATGAGCACATTCCTAAAGAAACAATCCACAGCTCTTGCCAAATATGATGAGCAGCTTGTCCGGCGGTTGATTGAGAAGGTCACAGTATACGGGGATAAATTTACCGTGGAGTTTAAGTCTGGTGTGACGGTGGACGTGGAGGAACAATGAAAAGCAAGCAAAGGCACTCTACGGAAATCAGCGTAGAGTGCCTTTAATCTAATTATTGCGAAGTTACATCTTTTATTATTACTCGCCACCAGTAACCTTTATGATACAGTTTCATTTTCACGGCCTCTTTACCATGTTTGCGTTTCCCGAAAAACTCGTCTTCTCTGGCGTTTCACCTCCTTCTACTAGAGGACTTTCACTTTACTATCTTGTTTTGCAGAAATTTGCGTTGTAATAAACTCATCATTTTTGAGGTAACCAACATAACAGTAGTCTTTTTCTGCATAAAATTCCCCGAACTTCTCTTTGGACATTCCATCTTCTCTTCTATATTCGCGCATTAACCAAATAATATTACAACCAATTTCCTCAACCTTTGTAAGCATTTCATCTTTATCAACTAAAAGATAGTCTTGAAAAGTTCTCCATTTTTCGCCGACTATACAGTATTCAGCCTTTACCTTCTTTTTATTGTCATAGAATAGGTATCCGTCCGAGTTGGTGATACTTAGCAATTCTCTTATAGGGTAAGATGGCAGTTCATAATAAACTTCACCATAATCCTCAAAGTTATAGCAACACTTATCAACGGCCGATTGAATATTCAAATCCGAGAAATAGTCAACTAAACTACTATTATAACGTTTTTTCCATGGGAACCAGCAAACCTCTTTAGGAGTGATATAACAGGAAGAACATATTCCACCTTGCCAATCCACTGGATTTGATATGCGGTCAGCTAAATCGGAATCTTTTTTTAACATAACAAGAAACTTATCGAGATCGTCAGCAGATATTAATAATGAACTAATAAAAAGACATGTTTCAACTCCAGCAGGCCCATAAAAACATGAGTATCCCTCTAAAGCTGCCAAGTTATTGCTTTCTACACTATATATTTGAGTGTCATTGTTTATAAATAGCCATTTATCCCATTCGATATCTGGGGATGTAATAATTGAATTTATTACATCCTCTTTAGAATCGTATTGCGCCTCTATTATAACAGCTTCTTTTTCGGGGATATGCCAAGGATGATCTTCAGGTATATTATCTGGATCAATTTGATTGAGTTCTTGTGCCGGTATGATAAAATCATCCAGTAAACCATAATCAGAAATATAAATTACCTCATCATCACAATATAATAAGCGCTTTGATAAAAACCCACTAATAAAATTTCTTGCCTGCCATACATATTTTTCACAGATTGTCATGACTCGACTTTGCGATCCATGCGTAGCCGAATGATAAGATCTGCTGATTGCACAATCCACGCCACTCGCTTTTTCTTCATCATAAAATTGAAATTCTCTTTCATCCCATCCGCATTGTGTTACAAAAGCAAACGCTGCAGATATGATGAACTGGTCAGTTGATATTCCTTCATATTCTGGTTGTTCCTTGGCAATTTGCTTTATTAACTTTTCATATTGATTCTTTACTCGGCTGTCATAATTAGAAAAGCACGATGTAAAGTGGTCAATTAGCACATATCTTGCTAAATCGTAGTCAATACCACTATATCCACCCATTCGCGTCCCGGATAACGCATCTTTATTCAAGGGAATATAATTGCCAACCGGCTTATAAGGCGGTAAAAAAGACTTCACTTCTTTCAAAGTAATTAGACCTAAATTAATTGCTTTTTGTACAATTGCGCACGAATAATATCTTATCGAAATATCATAATTTTCGTGAATCTTATCTGGAGCTAAAATATTCGTTATTAACCAATCAGAAGATTCTTTAATTAAACTCTGATTTTCATCCTCGAACAATAGAGACATTAAGATTGAAAAAATATCACTTCGTATTTGTGGGTCATTCACAGAAGAAAATTTAAGAAAGAGTTTATAAAACTCTTCTGGGGCTAATCGTGACCATTTCATGAGGGACACTCTACAAAATTTTCTTCGCGAATTATCAATGGAAGAAAGCCCCCATGCGTATATTACTGGACAGCCGTTGGCTACATCGTCATCGGTTAAGACATATTCGTCACCATTTAGTGCCAATTCTTTTGTGTAACACCATTTATCGTTGGTGGATCCTTTTAAATAAGGGGGTATAGACCATATCATATCTCTATGAGCTGGGAATTCAAAACTAGATAAAAATTCATCTAATAAAGCACTTCCAAGAGGGTGTTTTGTATCCCTCGCTAACGGCAATACAACATTATTTGTAATCAAAATAAGAGGTTCTGCACCTTCAGCCATAATTTCCAGAAGCCTTTTCTTATACATTTCTGCATTATCAGGGTTTGTATGGCGTAATGCCAAAAATAATAGTTCCTCTTTAAACCATGATTGTGCTATATAATCAATGGATGGATTAGATGTAATAAGATAGTTGTAATTTTGGATGGAGATAATTGCCAATGCATATAGTGTATTTTCCTGAAGATACATATATTTTCCAAACTCAATATCCTGTGGATGTTCATATTTACTTAAAAGGACTAGAGCAGATGCGTAATCAAGGTACCCTTGAATTCCTGGATAATAGAAATAAGTATCCGGTGAAAGATATTCAGTTCTATGCTCACAGAACAACCTTAATACTCCATAATCCAATAAATACTGCATTAACATATCAGCTTGAGTTCTCTCTAAAGTCAATTTTTTCATGACAGCATCGATAAGCACACAGTTTTCAAGTCTTTGTTGAGTAGAAAATTCTGCTGCAATTATACTAATAGCTTTGATTATATATTGATTATTTGTCGAGGCGACATTTATTCTCTCACAGAACTCTTTTTCCAGAATATTGATTTTTTCTTTCAATAGCATTGTTATTGAGACATCGGTTCGATCATGGTATGATATGGTTTTTCCTTTATTTATATCGCAGAACAACTTCAGAGATAATGGAGTTGTTAATGCATATTTTATCCAACCGGCATTAGTCACATTAATATCATATACTTTAATATACTTTGAAAAAAGTTTATAAGTAGGAGTTTCACCACTAGCGTTAATCCTTATTACTCTTGCATAATCAATATTTGGATTCACTATGTAAGGTCTGGATGTAAAACAGAATCTAATTTGTGGATATGTTTGAATAATTGCATTTGTTTCTTGAATTCGTTCGATCCACTTTTGGTGAAGTGATGATTCGTCAATGCCATCAACAATAATATTAATTTTAGGTAATATGCGTATCTTTTCATTTATGGCGCAAAACCGTTTTCGGTTCGATAGTGAAGAGAATGCTTGCCATATTTCCTCTTCGCTCCAATCATAAGACAATCCAAGAGCGGAAATAATTATGTCTTTCCATGTATACTCCGCAGGAATATCACGTGCTTGGATTAATATAGGAATATGGAGCCCTTCATCTAGTAATTTTTCAGTTTCTGCAGCAACTCCGTGCGTTTTTCCTGTCCCAGGGTCACCTAAAAAGAGAATACTCCTTTTATCGTTCCCGTGCATCAAGGATCTAATTGCATTTTGAATATCAATTCTCTCTAGTTGTCGTAGCGCTTTTGATACTTCATAGAAATGAAAATGGTGATGGAACTCTTCTTTGCTTTCCTTGAGTTGTAGAATGAGTGTATCTAGATCAATGAAAAAATCGGTTTCATCAATATTAAGGCTATATATTGATTCATTGTTCAACCATTCCAATGCCTTATTTATTTCATTTTTCCTTGCAGTCAAATAATCCTCCATAGCTGTTAAGGAAACCGTTAATTGGGGATCATTTTCACCACAAACAGAAATCAATTCTTGTGCTGTATAAGAAAATCTGTCACAGAGCATACAGAACTTCTCAAATATGAGTCGAATATCATTACGTTGCTTTGGACTTCCAAGAAACTCTGAAACGGTATTATCAATTTCGCCGTAAGTATTTAGTTCTGGGACATATTTTGTTGACAACCAACTTTCTTTGCTTTTTTCAAACGAAAATCTTACGTTTTCTACTGAAATCTCAGAGTTTTTGAACCAGAATTTATATATACCTGAAGACGTCTCTTTTTGAAGTTCCGAGATAAGACGTGTTTCATTCCATAATTCGATAGACAGAGTAGGGAATTCTTTTGAAATATCAGACGTCATCTTCTCCCATCTACTGTCTTCAGAATTTTTCCCTTTACATGTTATAGAAGAAAGATCTCTAGGTATACATACAATATAACGAACAATTTGAGGCCGTACTTTCATTGCAGTTTTGATGGAACTTTTGATCTGGTTTATCTGACTTGCATCAATACTTGAGGGAAACCACTTAGCCTGCATTCCGATAATTTTACCATTAGTTAGCACAGCAAACGACTCTACCCCTCCATCACCACCAGCGCCATTTACAATGCTAAAAGAGGCAATCTGGGACGAATATTCCTCTTTGCACCAATTTTCAAAAAGTTGATTGCATAAAACTTCGAAAGCCTTAGAAGGCGCATCGTTATATGTTTGGAAATTTGTCCAGTTCATATATTTCACCTCTTATTTTTATTGGAATTGCTCAACATCCAACCTGACCACACAACCTCAAAAAATTCTGAAAAAACATCTAACCTGACCACTCGCGAAGGCTGACATCTAACCCGACCACTCGCCAAGCACTGACATCTAACCCGACCACTTGACTATCAAAAACCACCCTTGTGGACTTGTTTCCGCGAAGCGATATTTTCATGTTTTTCGCTCAATGGGTTTCACACCCATGTGTGCTAAAACCCTTGATATATAAGGGTTTTCAGCTCTCTCAATCTTTTACCCTTGATAGAGTAGAGAAGTGGGGTTTCCACCGCCCCCTCATCAAACCGTACGTGCGGTTTTCCCGCATACGGCTTTCCGATATTCTTCTTCCTTCAGCATTCAGCCGCAAATACTAGTCAGTCCTGCCTGTAAAGTCAATTCTCTGACCTTGG
>JAAYSS010000051.1 GCA_012518275.1 Bacteroidales bacterium | reverse complement strand
GGAAGTAAGTACCACCGCCCTTAAGACCAAGCGACCATTTTGATGCGTCTACAGCTGTACGTTGAGCTGTTGTAAAAGTAATTGCACTAGCAATTAACAATACACTTAAAAATAGTTTTTTCATTTTTCTTCTTTTTTATTATTAGCAATTAAATTTTTTATTATGTTAGAAAATTTATACAAAAGAACAATTTGTTTTTTTAATTTATGTGATTTAATTTCAATTATTTGCAAGTGTTAAATCAAAACTTTCTTTTATTATTTTCACGTTCTTAAAACACTACAATTTTAATGCCAAACACCGATAAATACTCAAATTTTCATGAATTTGTATCGAATTATACTCATTTCAGAAGGTTAAAAAGTTTAAATACCCAAGTACGTACAAGAATATTTTGTATATAGATGTTTCCTAGAAATTATAAAATTAATTATCTTTGAACATTAAATATAAACAGATTGCTATGAAAGATTTCTTGAAAAACAGACACATTGGTATTTCAGCTGCAAATGAGGCAGTAATGCTAGAAAAGATTGGCGTAGAAAACCTAGATGAATTAATTAAACAAACTATTCCGTCCAATATCCTTATGGAAAAGGAACTAAATTTACCCGAAGCTTTGACAGAACGTCAGTATGCTTCTCATATTTTAGGGCTTGGATTAAAAAATAAACTTTTTACTTCCTATATTGGTCAGGGATGGTATGATACAATTACGCCTTCCGTGATATTAAGGAATGTATTTGAAAATCCATCTTGGTACACATCTTACACGCCCTATCAAGCTGAAATCTCACAAGGAAGACTACAGGCATTGCTGAATTTTCAGACAGCAATAGTAGATTTTACCGGTTTGCCTTTGGCGAATGCATCGTTGCTGGATGAAGCTACAGCTGCGGCAGAAGCGGCTACCATGGCTTATAATCTAAGAACGAGAGAACAAGTAAAGAAAGGAGCAAACACTCTTTTTGTGGATGAGAATGTTTTTCCCCAAACTCTCGCAGTGATTCGTACACGCGCATTTGCACAAGGAATTGATTTGGAAGTGGGTGATTACAACTTAGTAGAATTTACAGATAAACACTTTGGAGCAATTGTTCAGTATCCGAATTCAAATGGAAGCATAGAAGATTATTCCGATTTTGTAAAAAATGCTCATGTAAAAAATTGCATTGTAGCAGTTGCTGCTGACATTTTAAGCTTGGCAGTACTTACACCCCCGGGGGAATGGGGCGCTGATATAGTGTTTGGTTCTACGCAGCGCTGGGGAATTCCGCTGTATTTCGGGGGACCTTCTGCCGCCTATTTTGCCACAAGAGAAGAATTCAAACGCAATGTTCCGGGAAGAATCATCGGCGTGAGCAAAGATGTGCACGGGAAAACAGCTCTTCGGATGGCACTTCAAACCCGAGAACAGCATATTAAACGTGATAGAGCAACATCAAATATCTGTACCGCACAGGCACTTTTAGCAACTATGGCCGGATTTTACACTGTTTATCACGGCGCGGAAGGAATTCGAGAAATTGCATCAAATATTCATTCTATTGCAACTTATATAAATGAAGTATTACAAGTTTACGGTTATTCGCAAGAGAACGAAAATTTCTTCGATACGCTGAAAGTAACATTGCCCGAAAATGTGAAGATAGATGATTTCAGAAGAATTGCACTTGAAAACAATGTGAATTTCAACTATTTTGAAACTGGTGAAGTTGGAGTCAGTATTGACGAAGCTACTGATTTGGATGCTGTAAATACGTTAATTGAGATTTTTGCAACTGCTGTGGGTAATAATCCTGTTTTTGCGACAGCCGAGAATATTGAAAACCTGAAATCGTTTGATGAAAAATTTGATCGGAAGTCCGAGTATTTGACACACGAAGTGTTCAATCTGTATCACACCGAAACCGATATGATGCGCTATATTAAGAAACTAGAACGGAGAGATATCTCGCTTGCTCATTCCATGATATCACTCGGTTCTTGCACCATGAAATTGAACGCCGCATCGGAAATGCTACCTTTGAGCCGTCCGGAATTTGGTGGTATTCATCCCCTTGCACCAAAAGACCAAGTCGAAGGCTACATGGAATTAATCGAAAACCTTGAGCAATATCTTTGTGAGATAACCGGTTTTGATGCATGTTCTTTACAGCCAAACTCAGGCGCGGCAGGTGAATTTACCGGTTTATTGGTGATCAAAACTTATTTGCAGTCAATTGGACAAAGTAATCGCACAAAGGTACTTATTCCTGCATCAGCTCATGGAACTAATCCGGCAAGTGCTGTGCAGTGCGGATTTGACATTGTGGTTGTGAAGTGTGATGAAAATGGAAACGTGGATGTGAATGATTGGAATGCAAAAACAGAAGCCAACGCTGAAAATTTGGCTGGATGCATGATAACTTACCCATCAACGCACGGAATTTTTGAGCCGGCAATTAAAGATATGTGTGCAACGATTCACAAATTTGGCGGACAGGTTTACATGGATGGCGCGAATATGAATGCACAAGTAGGTTTGACGAACCCCGGAGTTATCGGTGCTGATGTTTGTCATTTGAACCTTCATAAAACATTTGCTATTCCGCACGGTGGTGGTGGTCCAGGTGTGGGTCCAATTTGCGTAGCCAACCATTTGGCTGAATTTTTACCGGATAAGAACTTTGGAAGAAACACTGTTTCAGCTTCGCCTTACGGCAGCGCCGGTGTACTTGCCATTACTTATGGATATATTCGCATGATGGGAGCAGAAGGACTGAAAAGAGCAACAAAAATTGCCATTCTAAACGCAAACTATTTAGCTGAATGTCTGAAAGATACGTACGGCGTGGTTTATACAGGTGAAAACGGTCGAGTTGGGCATGAATTGATATTGGAATGCCGTAATTTCAAAACCCTGTCAGGTGTAAATGAAGCTGATATAGCCAAGCGTTTAATGGACTATGGATACCATGCCCCGACGCTGTCATTCCCTGTTCATGGCACTTTAATGATTGAGCCGACAGAAAGCGAATCGCTCGCTGAATTGGATAAGTTTACCGATGCGATGTTGAAAATTTACGCCGAAATCAAAGAAATTGAGAATGGAGAAGCTGATAGGGAAGACAACGTGCTGATAAACTCACCACACCCTGAATATGAAATCGTAAGTGATGATTGGGAACATCCATATTCACGTACAAAAGCGGCTTATCCGGCGCCGTGGGTGGCTGAGAATAAATTCTGGGTAAATGTTGCTCGTGTGGACGATGCTTTTGGAGATAGAAATTTGTTCTGTGTTTGTCCACCGATTGAAGAGTATGAATAAATAGTATTTAGTTGGCGAAAAAAGAGTAAAAGCGTGTAAATATATGCCTTTACTCTTTTTTTATTATTCTTATGTACATGTAAAAACAGAAGCTAAATTTATCTTCCACTTTCTTGAATCATCTTCTTCACTTTCGCGTTAAATTTCTTTTCGGCGAGCAATTGCTCAATGGTCAAGTGCATTCGATAGCACCAGAAGTTACGCGGGTCGGAAGGGACATTGACGCGTTCTGCATGTGGATTTTTGTGAGCTAATTTGCGGTCTATTGCCATCCAGTCTTGCCACGGCAAAATAACCAACATCGCATCCGACTGCAAATGCTGATGGATAATTTTCTCAGCAATCAAGGGAGTACAAACTTCCGGTGCGGGACCCTGCAAGCCAAGCGCATGGTTGTAAAATCGTTGCGTGAGCTGTCTATCTTCTTCCCACCAAGCGCGTATCGGATTCATGTCGTGCGTGGATGTGGTGCAAACCGACAAGTAAGGTGCATCTTCCGGCATGGCAAATTCGACGGTCGGTTTTTTCGGCATTCGCTGAATTTCAAGGCTTAGTAATTCAAGTTCATTCATCACTTCCGGCACACTGTCGGGCACCATACCCAAGTCTTCGCCACATACGAGCATATTTGTAGCAGAAATAATAGCAGGAAGTTTCTTTAAAGCCTGTTCTTTCCAAAATTCATTATGTCGATGGTAGAAATATTCCACGTAAATTTTGTCCAAAATCCGGCGTGTGTTATCATCCAAATCACGGAACGTATGCGATGAGTGCATCGAAATACGCGGGTGAACAAGTTGCGGATTTCGCTTGTCTCGCACGAAAAGCACTTCACAATGTAAGGCATACAGCCCGTCACGGATTTTCAGTTCTTTCTCGGTGTAATTGTAGCCCAGCGACGCAAAATGCGCTTCCACTTTTTTCTGCGTGTCAAATTCGGGCTTGAATTTGAAATTCTGCCAACCGTCCATCAGCAAGTATTCTCGCATCACGTCGTCGGCATATTTCCCAAAAATGGCACGGATAACATGCTCTTTCAGGTAAGGTTTCAAGAAGCGATTTTCATCCCACCAGAGTCCACGTTCTTGTAAATCTTGCACGGAGAACGGCATCGCAGGGTTGAAACTGCCGGTCAGCGCCCAAACTGCATCGCCGGGAATTTCCCAGATGCGGAAAAAACCGAGAATGTGGTCAATCCGATAAGCATCAAAATACTCGACAAACTTCCGGAAACGCTTTTTCCACCATTGATAGCCGTCTTTCGCCATTTCTTCCCAATTATAAGTCGGGAAACCCCAGTTTTGCCCCGTAACCGAAAAATCATCGGGCGGTGCGCCGGCTTGCATCGTGGTGTTAAAAAGTTGCGGTTCCACCCACGCATCCACGCTGCGCGGACTTACCCCAATTGGCACGTCGCTTTTCAGGGCAATACCCTTGCTGTGAGCGTAATCTCGCACTTCAATCAGTTGATTGTGAAGGTGGTATTGCAGGAAATAGAAAAACGAAATATCTTGATAAATAACTGATTTAGGGTTGGCAAGCACATCAATTTCTTCCTTGTTGTAAGTTTGATGTTCAGCCCATTTGTTAAATTCGGGGGTGCCGTTTTTATCCCGCAAATAGGAAAAAACAGCATAAGGCACGAGCCATTCTTGATTGTTTTTGAAAAAAGTTTGATACGATTCTGACTGAAAGACTTGCTTGCTTTCCTGTTCGAAAATGATTTTGAAATACTTCCATTTCTCATTCAAAACATTTTGGTAATCAGAGAAATCATTCTTATTAAGTTCTTTTTTCTTTTTCTCAAAGTAGGCTATATCTTTCTTTTTTGCCGGGACTCCCATTCTTTCCAAGCGGAGATAAATCGGGTGCAAAGCATAGACTGAAACAGCATTGTAGGGGTATGAGTCGTAGTTGGAATGGTAGAGAATGGTGTCGTTAATCGGCAGAATTTGGATAAAACTCTGTCCGGTCATTTTGCCCCAGTCCACCATTTTTTTCAAATCCATGAAATCGCCCGTTCCAAAACTTTCTTCGCTTCGCAGTGAAAACACGGGAATGGCCACACCTGCGGTTTTCCAGGAAGGAATAGTACGGATAAAATTTTCATCAGTTACGATTGTAAGTTTATCGGAATCAGCATTTTCTACCCGCCGATTCGGACCTCCGCCCCATGCCAGCACTTTGTCGGTTTTGGTATCAACAATCAGGTATTTGTATTCTAAGGGGAATTTTAAGTCAGTTGTATTCAGCGAAATAGACCAAATGGGGAAATCTTTTTCATCTAATCGTATTTTTTTACTCACATCCCAATTCCCGAGCGCATCCTGGTTGCCGATGATGGCAAAATGGCGGCCGGGTTCCATCTGCGGACAGCGAAGTTGAAGGGTAAAATTATCATCCGCTTTCGACTTTTGTGCCGGGATTTTTTTTCGCCTGAAAAACACATCTGTAAAAGCGATGGTGTTAAATGGGCTGTCGCCATTCGGTCTGCGCCAATAGTCTTGAAAATCAATTTTTTTAGCATTTGCAGGAATTTTTTGCTTTCTAATTCCGTCAAACTCAAATTGGCAGATTGCATTATTTTCTTTGATGCAGTACCTATATTGCAAAAGTTTCGTTCCTTGTTCGATAGAGATTTCAATAGTCCACTCGGCTTCACTTGCGCATGTCATCTCTTTCTCGATAAAATCCGCATCGTTTTTGTAAATTAAAAGGCAGACTGTTTGCCCCCAGCGGGCTTTATAATTGAGATTGAACTTTATTGTCATTGTTTATTTTTTGAATATATTTACAAAAATAGCAAAAAACCACACTATTCAAACGAAAAAGTAGTTTACTGAATGAAAAGTAATCTAAATCGTTTGCGGATATGAAAAAACCTTCCATGATTTTGATGGAAGGTTTCGAGAGGTACTTGGCGGATTCGAACCGCCGTAAACGGTTTTGCAGACCGGCGCCTAGCCACTCGGCCAAAGTACCATAAAATTTGGAATGCAAAGATAATATTATTTTGGTTTTTATCAAAATATCAGGCAAAACTTTTGTCAAGCTTATTAAGAAAGTCTTGAAACAAAAATGACACGAATTCGTGTCATTTATAAATCATTTAGCAGGTCTCTTTCGTTTTTGTAAACGCTTGTTTAGCAGTTGTCGCTCAAAACTTTTTTCTGCCCGATAATAATTAAACAGGGTTTCGGCATTGAGCAATTTTCTTAGTTTCAAGTGATATTCACGCAAGTACTGAGAACGTTTTAACTCATTGTTAATCATTTTGTCGTTGAGCTCTCGATAATCTTTTTCGGTCATGTTGCCATTCCTGGTTTGTCGGAAAAGTTGGCGAATTTGCTTGTGAAGTTCCCAGTTTTTCTTTTCATATTCCATGAAAATTGGCTTTACAGCATTTATTTCAGCGGGTGAAAGCGCCACTTTAGACATCATAAAGTTCCATTTTTTCTCGTGAAAAGTAGTGACATCAAAATTTCTTTTTCGGATGCCATGCTGTGCTTGTATCGAGAAAAACGAAGCAAATAACAGTATTAATAAGATATTTACTCTAATATTTTTCATCTTTTTATTTACTTGTCATTTTCAGCAGTAAGATAATAGTCTATAATCGAACTTTCGTTCACTTGCGAGAGGATATACGTATCTTGAACTTCCATAGCGAGTTTTTCGTTCTTGTAATTTGTCTTATAAATCTGACCTAAAAACACGATAGCAATAAGCGATGCGGCTGTACCATACATCCACGGTCGAAGTCTGAAAGTGTTTGTAACTTTCTTATTATCAGTAATTAGTTTGTCCATTTTAACGGCGAAATCGTCAAAATAATTTTCAGGAAGCTTAAAGGGTCTTTTGCGTCCCGCTTTCTGGAGTTCTATGTTTGTTTTCTCTTTTGTCATCAGTATTTGGACTTAATAATTATACAAAGGTTTAAAATTTTTACTTAAAGATCTGATTCGGTTTTCAAAAATTTTTCTACTTTCTTGCTTGCATGATGATAAGAAGCTTTCAGCGCACCAACCGACGTATCGAGAATTTTGCTCATTTCTTTGTACGGCATTTCTTCGTAAAACCGCATGTTGAAAACCAGCCGCTGTTTTTCCGGCAGGGTGAGAATCGCTTTTTGCAACTTCAGCTGGGCTTCATCACCGTCAAAATAGGCATCAGCCTGCATTTTTTGCAGGAGCAAATCTTCAGTCTCGTCTATGGATAAGGTGTGCTTCATCCGTTTTTGTGCTAGAAACGTTAGGGTCTCGTTCGTGGCAATTCGGTAAAGCCACGTGGAAATTTTTGCATCGCCGCGGAAGTTGTCCAACCCCTTCCATGCTTTTAAAAAGGTGTTTTGAAGTACGTCGTTGGCATCGTCGTGAACCAGTACCATTTGTCGAATATGCCAATACAGCCGTTCCTGATAGGTACGGACAATTTTAGAGAATGACTTTGATTTGTCAATCTCGGAGTCGTTTGATGTTGCTTTAAGTTTCAAAAAATGAGTTGTTACGAATAATAATTTGACTACAAAAATAGTGAAAAGTTTAATGTGTGTGGAATAATTTGAAAGGAACAACTGCTTTGATTTTTTGTGGCAACAGTAAATTGTAAACGCACATAGAATTTGTCATCTAAAGAAATAGGACTATAATAAATAGATTAAACGTTTCTAAGTGAGAATGATAGTTGTTGTTTTTGAACTTACCCACGTTACGATAATTTAATTGTTTTCATATGCTTTTTTGAAAGCTTGTATATAGTCTGTATTTTTGTATTGATTATCATTATTGTATGTCACATAATATTTCATCCGACAAAAAAATATTCGGCTTTTCGCCCAACGTGTTTTACACGGGTGTCGTCAGTTTCTTGACTGACACGTCGTCAAAAATGGTTTATTCCGTGATGCCGATGTTCTTGCTTTCCATTGGTGCATCGAAAACCAGTTTGTCACTAATTGAAGGCATTGCGGAGAGTACGGCGTCGCTTCTCAAAGCTTTTTCAGGATATTGGAGCGATAAAATCGGTAAAAATAAACCCTTTATGCTGTTTGGGTATGGAGTTTCAGCACTAATTATGCCACTTTATGCATTTGTAATTAATCCGATGAATGTGTTAGTGCTTCGGTTTATTGAACGAGTAGGAAAAGGCGTTCGAACTGCTCCACGGGATAGTTTGGTGGCAGGCTCGGTGGAGAAAAATGAAACAGGGAAAAGTTTCGGATTGCACAAGGCGATGGACAATAGTGGTGCCATTCTTGGTCCGTTGCTTGCTTTTTTAATCCTTTCTGTCAAGCCTAATAATTTTCGGTTTATCTTCTTGCTGGCAGGCATTCCCGGAATTTTGGGAATTTTGGTGCTTATTTTCGGGATAAAAGAAGCGAAAAAGGACAAGGAAAGCCTTCTGCAAAAATTCAAGTTTCGCGATTATCCGAAACGGTTTTATCTTTTTCTGGTTATTATTTTCATTTTCACGCTCGGAAATTCCACCGACGCACTTTTAATTGTGAAAGCCAATGAAGTTGGTGTGAAAGTAACTTTTATACCGCTGGTTTATCTGATTTCTAGTGTAGTGTCCGTTTTGCTGGCAATACCGTTTGGCTCAATTTCTGATAAAATAGGTCGAGAAAAATTGCTGATATTCGGTTTCTTGATTTATACAATAGTGTACTTCGGATTTGGAGCTACCAGCCACATTTACATGATTGTTGCATTGTTTGCTTTGTATGGGATTTATTCTGCATCCACTGATGGCATTCAAAAAGCGCTTGTTTCTGATTTAGTAGATAAAAATAAGAAAGGCACCGGACTGGGAATGTATAATGCACTGCTCGGCATAACTCTATTGCCGGCAAGCTTGATTGCCGGTTTGCTTTACGACAAAGTGAATTCCAGCGTACCGTTTTACTTCGGAGCATTAACAGCCTTGTTGTCGGCTGTACTGATGGTGATTTTTGTAGCTACAAAGCCGAAGAAAGATTTGAGTGTTTAGTCCAAATTTTCTATTTTTTCAATCAGTTTTTCCACCCCTTTGTCCCAATCGGAGTAAAGTTTCTTAAAATATTCTTTAACTATTTTTGGATTTTTATTTCCGCCCCCGTGATTGATTCTTCGGATGTGTTCGGCTGTAAATTCTGCAATTTCCATAACCAGTTTGTCGGCTTCTTTTTCAATAACATTCTCAGAAACCAATGATTTGAAAAATACAGTTGAAATCAGTTCGGACGAAATGTGATGCATTGTCTTTTTTAGTTTTCGTTTGCTTGCCATCGGATAGAATTTTAGAGTGTTAGAATATTAGATGTTGGATAAAAAAACTTTTAAAATCATAAATATTTGAATGATTAAACAAAAGTAAGCAATAAAAATGGTAGTGTCATCTTTTTTGAATAAATTTGTAATTGGAAATAATTTGAAGGATTATACGTTTTAATTCAAACTACTTCAACATTGAACTAAATGCACCCAAAATATTTCAAAAAGATACTCAAATTTCTACTCGGAATCTTTATTTTGCTCTTCTTTTTTTATTCGTGCATCGATGAGAGCATTTCCACGGATCCAAGTTTAAGGCTTTCTTTTTCCAAAGATACGCTCTCTTTCGACACAGTTTTTACTACTATTGGCAGTTCTACAGCGAAAATCAAGGTCTATAATCCCAATGACAAGAATCTGAAAATTTCAGCTCTTGGGCTGGGGAAGGGTGCTGAGTCGCCTTATAAAATTAATGTGAACGGGTCGGTAAATTCCAACAATCAATTTACAGACATCGAGTTGCGAGCCAAAGATAGTTTGTTTGTTTTCGTGGAAGTGAAGATTGAACCGACAAATATTAACTCTGCCGTTTTTGTAAAAGATTCTCTTGTTTTTCTGACAAACAGCAATCAGCAAGATGTGAAATTATTGGCTTATGCACAAGATATGACGATGTTGCGTGATAGAAAAATTGTAAATGACACGACCTTGACAGCCGAAAAGCCGTACCTGATTTATGGCGACTTGGTGGTGGATTCGGCAAAAACGTTGACGCTGGAACCCGGATGCCGATTGTTTTTCCACGATAAAGCCAGCTTGGTGGTTTATGGAAATTTGATTGCAAAAGGAACACGTGTTGCGCCAATTCAGTTTCGTGGAGACCGCACTGACCGCCTTTTTGAAGAAGTACCTTACAATTTTATTTCAAATCAGTGGGGTGGAGTGTTGTTGTTGAATAAAGAAGGACAGCACGAATTTGATTATGTGAAAATAAACAGCGGATACGTCGGGATATTTTTCTCGAACAATGACCGAAACTTCCGCCCGAAACTCGAAATTTCTAACTCTATAATCCATAATTTTCTGAAGTACGGGCTTGTTGTGCAAAACGGAGATATGACAGTAGTAAACTCAGAAATATCTAACACAGGCGCTTATTCTGTTTATCTGAGCGGTGGCAGACATACATTTATTCACACCACAATTGCTAATTATTTCAACAGTACCAACATCCTGATGCAACCTTCATCAAAGGAAGGAAATGCGGCGGTTATGGTGACGGAATTAGACCGAATTATCCCGATGGAAACAGAGTTTTTGAACTGCGTGATTGCCGGAAGCAGTCCGAACGAATTTGAAATTTTAAGTCGTTTTGCCAATCGGTATCACGGAAATTTCCGAAATACATACATCCGTAAAGAAAAGCCTGATTCTCTTTCTGAAATGTTTCAAAACGTGAAATGGTATGCACCGAAAGATACGATTTTCATAAATACCTATTTTGATAGAGAAAAATTGGAGTACTACGATTTTACACCAGACTCTCTGTCGCCTGCTCGCGATATGGCTGACATTGAAATCTCGAAACTTTATCCCAATGATCTCAACGGAAATAATCGTTTGGAAGACGGAAAACCCGATGCAGGTGCGTATGAGTGGATGCCTTATGAGAAAAGGAAAAAGAAATAGTTGAAAATTATATGCAGATTACTTATTTTTATTCCAAATACTTGATTTTATGAAAAAATTATTGTTGCTTGTTGTTGCAGTTTTTCTTCTAAGCTCGGTTAATGCACAGAAAGAGAAGCAGAATTTCAAAGTTATGTTCTATAATGTAGAGAACTATTTTGATACAGTAGATGATCCAGATAAAGAGGATGATGAGTTTTTACCGGGTGGTATTAGGGGATGGAATACAGCTAAATATTATACGAAACAATCTAATATCTCCAAAGTAATTAGTGCTTTGGGTGGATGGGTACCTCCTGCACTTGTGGGACTTTGTGAAGTAGAAAGTGATAAGGCGCTGCATGATCTTACCCGTATGTCACCCTTGAAAAACTTGGACTATCGTTATGTCCATTATGAGTCTCCTGACATAAGAGGAATTGATGTAGCATTGCTTTATCAACCAGACCAATTTACTCCACATCACAGTGAAGCGATTGAAATATTTTTCACCAACACTACTTACAAAACTCGTGATATACTCTATGTTTCAGGTACAGTGAATGCTACAAGCGATACTTTGCATGTGTTTGTTTGTCATTGGCCCTCGAGGCTGGGCGGTGAGTTGGAATCGGAAGACCGTCGAGTGCAAGTTGCCGAACACTTGCGGCACAAAGTGGATAGTATATTTAATACAACAAGTGCCCCAAATATCGTGATAATGGGTGATTTTAACGATCAGCCTTCTAATAACAGTATCCTGAATACGCTTGGCGCTAATCCGCTGAATGAAGGGTTTGAAGCAGATAAGCTGTATAACTTGGCTTTCAGGCTCGAAGAAAAAGGCAAGGGTTCTCACAAGTACCAAGGTGAATGGGGAATGCTCGATCAAATTATTGTTTCGGGTGCGTTGCTGGATTTAAAAAACAACATTAATACTACGGTGAACGATATGCATGTATTTGAACCTGATTTTCTACTCGAAGCTGATAAAGCCTTCCTTGGCAAAATGCCGAAAAGGACTTACATTGGTATGCGTTATCGAGGTGGTTTTTCTGACCATTTGCCTGTGTATGTAGATTTATGGCATGATTAATCATTAAAAAATTTACATATGCATCACCAGAAGCGGTGTATCCACATTAAAGAGCAGTTTTGTTGCTACGCTTGGTTTGAACAGACGGGCGAATAATCTTCTTCTTTTCATGTTCATGGCCACTAGATCAATTTTTTCCTTTTCTAAATACGGCTGGATATCGTCCAAGCTTCCCGTACTTTTTATGATAGCGTAGTCGGTTTTCAGAGTGGGGTAGTGGTTTGCAAAATATTCCTTGATTCCGGTAAGCATCACTTCATCCCAAACTTCTTTTTTGCCGGCTATGTGGATAAAGATTATTCTTAAATTGTCTTTTTCTAAAAATCTAATAGCTTCATCAATCGCAATTAGGTCTTTTTGCTCAAAGTTTGTCAAAAATGCAACATGTTTTATTTCCGATGGTAGCAGCGGTGTTTTAAACGGTACGGTCAGCACAGGCACGTTGCTTCCTTCAAGTACTTCAGCTGTTACACTTCCAAATAAATCGTCAGTTATATGATTTCTGCCATGTGTGTTCATCACAACCAGACTAGGTTTGTGCCGTTTGCAATAATCCAAAATTACATCTTCGGCTATCCCTTCTTTCAGTTCGAATGAAAACTTAATTTTTGGAAGTTTGCCATCATAAATCCATTTGTTGATTAGATTAGTGAGATTTTCCACGTCAGCATTGTTAGCGCTAATAATCCGCCGAATAGATTCACTGTCGGTAAGGCTGTACGTGTTAATTTCAGTATTGATGGAACTACTAATAGTAAACGTGGGGGTGTAATAAGCATACAGAAATACGATTTCACTATTCAGTTTTTCGGCGAAATGAAAACCATAAGTGCAAGTGTGGTGGACTTGATCTGTTAAATCAATAGGCAGTAATACCTTTCGTCCTTTAGGAGGCAAATCTTTTGCGGCTTCTTCTTCCCAGGCTTTTTCCATCTCTTCTACAATGGTAAGTGCTTTCGGAAGGTCTTTTTCTTTGATTCTAACACGCACACCTACAGCCATTTCTGGGTTTTCTAGGTTGAGGTTGTGAATTACTGTTTCTATCTCATTCTGGTCCAAAACGGCTTTAATCATTTGAGCTCGCTGGTAGGTGCGAATTGCCAGAGTTACCCATTTGTTTTCCATGATGTAAAAGTTTTAAGTAGGATCCTTAAAAAATCGCTTTATTGATTGTAAAAATACAAATAATAAATGAATTTAGTATAGATTTTACTGAAAAAAGCCTAATGATTGGAGAAAAAATACTATTTTTGCACATAAACATTATTAAAATCTCAAAAACATGAAAAAAGGAATTGGAATTGCCGTTGTGCTGATTTTATTGGTACTAGCGGGTTTTATTTATTATAAATTTTATTTTCAATTTGGCGAGGGAGTGAAAGCCGGAGAGCTGAATTACATGGTTCGAAAAGGTATTATTTTCAAAACTTACGAAGGCAAATTGATTCAATCCGGTTTTCGATCGGCAGGACGTACACCCGGGGCAGCTATTCAGTCCTATGAATTTGAGTTTTCGGTAAAAGATAAAGACATTGCTGAGTTACTCATGCTGAACAGCGGTAAAGATATGGAACTTCGCTATGTGGAATACAATGGAGCACTGCCGTGGCGCGGTTTTAGCAAGTATGTGGTTACTGAAATTGTTTCCATTGGCGACCAAAAAGCTATTCCGCCTACTGTCTTTCCTGATAATTGATAATTAATATTTGTGACGCACATTGGTGCTTTCAGTTAATGTTTTTGTGATTGAATCATGGGTTCGAATCTCAACAATATCTCGTTATATACAATAAAAAACTCAAAAGGAATGTCTGCCGAAATTTGTAATTACGGTGCACGGGTTACTAAGCTGAACGTGCCTGACCGTAACGGTGAAATGGCAGATGTAGTTCTTAGTTTTGATACGCTGGAAGAAGTTACTACCCGTGAAACTTACTTCAATGCTACTTGCGGACGATTTGCCAACCGTATTCGGCATGCTAAATTTATTTTGGATGGGAAAGAGTATCAATTAGCTACGAATAACGGTCCTAATTCGCTTCATGGTGGAGTGGAAGGTTTTAATATGAAAACTTGGACGGTAAAATCGGTTTCTGATAATAAAATCGAACTGAATTACCTTTCACCCGATGGAGAAGAGGGTTATCCCGGAAATTTGGATGTTACCGTAACTTATGAAGTGAGTGAAGATAATGAACTGAAAATCCATTACGAGGGCACTACCGATAAAGCTACTGTAATTGGACTAACCAATCATTCGTTTTTCAACTTGAAAGGTGCCGGAGAAGGTTTAATTCATGACCATTTTCTTCAGTTGAATGCCGATTTTCGCACAGCTTTAGATGAATTTACTTGTCCCACAGGCGAAGTGCTGAAAGTGAACAACACGCCTTATGATTTTCGAAATCCAACCCTTTTGGCTCATAGAATTCACGATCCTGTATTTGCTTCCAATCATGGATTAGATGATAATTGGGTAATTCGTCGTGAGCAACCGGGGGTATTGGCTAGTGCGGGGTATGTTTACGAGCCGATAAGCGGACGAAAGATGGAAGTGCTAACCACTCAGCCGGGTGTGCAGGTATATACCGCTAATTGGATAGAAAATCAGATTGGAAAATACGGGAAAGAATACACAGAACAATGCGCTATTTGCCTTGAAACACAGGGATTCCCTGCATCACCAAACTTCCCACATTTTCCGAGCTCCGTGCTTCGTCCCGGAGAGAAGTATGACGAGTGGTGCATATATAAATTTTCGGTAGAATAGGAATTTTTCTATCAAAGTTTTAGAAACGGTTTTGCTTGTTAGGAGTAAAACCGTTTTTACTATGTTTGTTAAACTTTGATTTTCACTAAAAATTACGGAAATAAAACCGTATTTTTGTAAATAATTTTATAAATAGTGCTACTCGCTTATTTGTTTTATTTATAAATCGATTTATAATAAATTATATGATTAAGAAAGTTTGTGTATATTGTGCTTCGAGTAGTAAGGTAAATTTTCAGTATGTGAAAACTGCTGAAAAATTAGGGGAAATTCTTGCTGAAAACAACTTGGAATTGGTTTATGGTGCCGGTTCTGTGGGGTTGATGGGTGTGCTTGCCGATAGTGCGTTAAAAAAAGGTGGGAGAGTTACAGGTGTCATTCCGCGCTTTATGGTCGAAATGGAGTGGCAGCACGATGGATTAACGGAACTGATATTAACTGAAACCATGCACGAGCGGAAGTTGGAGATGGCAAAACTTGCTGATGCTGTGGTAGCACTTCCCGGAGGATTTGGCACAATGGAAGAATTATTGGAAATCATTACCTGGAAGCAGCTCGGTATTCACTCATTACCAATAGTAATAGTAAACGTGAACGGTTACTATAACCATTTACTCGCACAATTTTCACAAGCGGCAGACGAACTTTTTGTAAGA
The DNA here is from genome assembly GCA_012518275.1 of Bacteroidales bacterium. Lineage (GTDB taxonomy): Bacteria > Bacteroidota > Bacteroidia > Bacteroidales > Paludibacteraceae > UPXZ01. The sequence goes on along the minus strand of JAAYSS010000051.1, from coordinate 3,972 downwards.
CCGAAACACCTTGACATGTGGCGAGTAGTAAATGATGTTGACAATGTGCTAGAAGCTCTCAATAATGAGAAGATTATTCATGAAGATATTCGTAGGTTTGCTAAGATTTAATTGAAAATTTAAAATCTTCTACTTAACACACAATGCCTGACAGCTTAATAAATATCACAGATTCGCTCAATCTCTCGAAGGTGGATTCACTACAGGGTACTGATAGTTTGCAGATGGATTCATTAGCTGTGATGGACTCACTAAAAACAGCGTTGCCAACTCTTCCCTCAGGTATGGATGGAATTTTACATCCCTCATTACCGAGTTACGAGGCGTGGGTGTTTATTGTGATCGCGATTCTAGCTTTCTTTTTAATAATGGGGATGAGTCAGTCCATCGGTACGTTTAAACAGAATTTTAAATTATTTATTTCACGAAGAGAGCCAGGGAATTTGATGGTTGACCCTACGGCAAATATTGCTCAGTACCAGTTGTTTATCACCGTTTTTTCCATTTGTGTATTTGCGTTGTTGGCTTATGAGATTGTATTTCAGGCACCCGGCAACTTTGAACTATCGAAATTTGGGGTGTTTTGTGCAATTTTTGGTGGTTTTTATATGTTGAAATACATTCTTTTTGAAATGGTAGGAAATACATTTTTCACCCGCCGTACTACAAAGGATTATAAAAGTATGTATTTCAGTATGTTGGGTTTGTTAGCGGTTTTCTTATTTCCAATCTTGATTCTCTATACCTACCAACCCGAAAATTGGAAGTACTCTCTTGAAATTGCCGGACTTATTCTTATCGGTATATTTTATATTATACTCATTATTAAATTATTCCAAATCTTTTACTCGAAGTTCTTAGCTTTATTCTATATTTTTTTGTATCTTTGCATGCTTGAAATTTTACCGATATTGCTTCTGATTCGAGTATGTGAAAAGTTCATTTAATAAGTTTAATAATAATATAATAGAATAAAGTTTTGAAAATCAAAAAAATACTTGTTTCCCAACCAAAACCGAAAACGAATAAATCTCCTTATTATGACATTGCTGATAAGTATAATGTGAAAATCGATTTCCATCCTTTTATTAAAGTAGAACCGATTTATGCTAAGGAGTTTAGAAGGCAGCGTATTAACATTTTAGCTCATACAGCAATCATTTTTAATGCCCGTCATGGTATTGACCATTTTTTCCGTCTTTGTGAAGAAATGCGTATTACTGTGCCGGAAACAATGAAGTATTTTTGTGTTTCAGAAACGGTTGCTTTGTATTTGCAGAAGTACATTCAGTACAGAAAACGAAAAATTTTCTTTACACAAACCGGTAAGTTTGCTGATTTACCTGCTTTGCTTAATAAACATACTGACGAAAAATACTTGTACGTAACATCTAATGTGCGAAACGAAGAAACCATGTCGATACTTGAAAGCTCAAAAATTACTTTTGATCAGGCGATTATGTATAAAACCGTTAGTAATAAAATTCCGGCTGAAGAATTGCGTGATTATGATATGATGATTTTTTTCAGTCCTGTCGGTATAAAATCACTCTTTGAAAATGATCCGAATTTTGTGCAAGGTGAAACTCAGATTGGCTGTCTTGGTACCAATACAGCGTTTGCAATTCGTGAAGCAGGCTTAAGGCTTGATTTGGAAGCTCCGACGCCAGAATTTCCATCTATGGCTATGGCGCTTGAAGATCACTTAAAAAAAGACAGAAAATCGAACGGGAAAAAATAAGAAATAAACCTAAGATATTTATATCCCAATTGTGCTAAATTTTGTACTTTTGGGATATTTCTTTTTATGAACCGCACATTTCCTAAATCAGAGCATCTTTACGGCATAAAAACTATTGAAAGACTTTATAATCAAGGAAGTGTTTTTGTGTCTTATCCTTTTCGGGTGGTGTACTTTATGGTAGAAGATAAAACTGAAAGTGTACCTGTAAGGGCGATGGTGAGTGTTTCTAAGAGGAAATTTAAGAATGCAGTTGATAGAAATCGAATAAAACGACTGATGCGAGAAACTTATCGCTTAAACAAGAGTCGCCTCATTGAGTTTATACGTGAAAATGACTTGAATGTGCACCTTGCATTTCAATATATTTCGGATGAGATTATTTCTTTCGCCGAAATGAATTCCAAAATGGAGAAAGCACTCGATAAGTTAATCAAAATAATTTCAGTAAAGGTCAAAAATATTGATGAAATCGGTTAAAAAAGTCATAGAATTTATTGTTTTGCTTCCAGTATATTTTTATCGGTATGCCATTTCTCCACTTACACCGCCTTCGTGTAGATATACACCAACGTGCTCGGCATATGCTATTGAAGCGGTGAAAAAGCACGGTGTCTTTAAGGGGGGGTGGTTGGCAACAAAACGTATTCTTAGTTGTAATCCTTGGGGAGGAAGTGGATATGACCCGGTGCCGTAATCGGGGTGAAGTGCCGAGAGGGAGAGTGAAAAAAGTAGAACAGTTTATCAATAACCATAAGTAATTCAACACGTGTGCTTGAGAACCACGTTAAAAAAACAAGAGAATGAAAAAACAAGTTTCAGTTGCCTACTTGGTTTGTGGGCTTTTGTTTACTACCTGTCTGATAATTGCCAATATCGTTGAACAAAAGTTAATTCAAATCGGTCCTATCGAAGCCACGGCGGGCTTGTTGGTTTTCCCAATCTCATATATTGTAAATGACATCATTGCCGAAGTTTGGGGCTACCGAAAAGCACGTTTGATAATTTGGTATGGGTTTTTCATGAATTTTTTGGCTATTGCAGTTTTTAGATTAAGTATAATTGTACCGGGCTCGGAAAACTTCACTCATCAAGATGCTTTTTCGTTGGTAATGGGAAATACCACTCGGATTACGTTAGCAAGTTTTGTAGCGTTTCTGATAGGTTCTTTTCTGAATGCTTACGTGATGAGCCGAATGAAAATCTTGCAGAAAGGGCGGAACTTCTCATTGCGTGCAATAATTTCCACCTTAGTGGGTGAAGGCGCAGATTCGTTGGTGTTTTTCACCATTGCGTTTTTTGGAGTCATTTCAATTCATGATTTGTGGGTTTTAATACTGACGCAAACGACCATGAAAACGGGGTATGAAATTATTGTTTTGCCACTTACCAATAGAATTGTGAAATGGGTAAAAAAGAAAGAAAAGGAAGATGTATATGATAACGGTACTTCATACAACCCGTTCAAAATAAGAGATTTATAATATTATTTTTTTGTACAACTAATGAAAGAGATTTGTAGCTTAATAGAATAAGGGGGCTGTCTAAAAAGATTGACAGCCTCTTTTTTTTGTATTCAGTTTTCTATAAAAAAGCATTGTAACTATTGGTATTCAATCCCACTTTTTCATATGAAATTGTATATGTTTTTAATTAATTGATATTTGTTTCATTTTTAATAATGTCTTAATTCTAATAGGATACTAATAATCGCGGAAATATCCTAAATACATTCCAGGCTTGTGAAATATTTCATAATTCTTTTGCTAATTTGAGTACAGATCTTCCTTGTTATTGATTAATTTTGTTTCTTTATTCATTTCTGACAGTTTTTTATGGTGAAACTTATTTTGTTTGCGATATTACAAATTTAAGTCTTTAGTCTATAGTCTATAACTTTCAGATTAAATAGAAACTAATTTACATAAAAAGAATAAAGGGGCTATCCTTTTTGAGACAGCCCCTTTATTTATGTTATATAGTGATTAATTTAATTATTTCATTACTTCAAACTCTACGCGACGATTAGCTTTACGTCCTTCAGCAGTATCGTTTGTAGCAATTGGTTGAGATTCACCATAACCTTCTGTTGAGATAACAGAGTTAGAAACACCTTGAGAAACTAAGTAGTCAGCAACAGCTTGTGCACGGCGCTCTGATAGTCCTTGGTTGTAAGATTCAGGACCTGTGCTGTCTGTGTGACCTTTAACTCTCAATGAACCCCAAGTTGG
>JAAYSS010000050.1 GCA_012518275.1 Bacteroidales bacterium | reverse complement strand
CTCTGGGTAGAAGAAGAGGACGAAGAAGGGAAAAATATCCACGAAGAAGCTTTATTGCAGACGCAGTTTGATCGTTTCAGAAAAAAACACACGTTTTCATTCAATAAAGTTTTTGAAAGCAGTTATTGCCAAAAAGTAATAGACCAACTTCCGCGGATGGAAAATAATGATTTGAACGTAGTGGTGCTGAATTTCATTGATATGCTCTCACATGCCCGTACGGACAGCAAAATGATGCGCGAACTTGCCAACGATGAAAAAGCTTACCGTTCGCTTACGCTGTCGTGGTTTCGCCATTCTGCCACATACGACCTTTTCAAAGCCATTGCACAACGAGACTGTAAAGTAATCGTAACTACCGACCATGGCACCATTCAAGTAAATAACGCTATTAAAGTTATTGGTGATAAAAATGTAAATACCAATTTACGCTATAAGGTAGGTAAAAGTTTGAGTTACAATAAGAAAGATGTATTAGAAATCTTGCAACCAGAAAAAGTTGGTCTTCCGAGTCCGAATGTGAGTTCGGCGTATATTTTTGCAGGGAAAGACGATTTTTTTGCCTATCCGAACAATTTTAATTACTACGTGAGTTACTATAAAAACACGTTCCAACACGGCGGAATTTCGATGGAAGAAATGATTATCCCGGTGGTAACGATGGAACCGAAGTAAAAAGCCTGCTGTCACAGGTAAGAGTTTTTGGTTAAGTGATTAGATGGTTGATTAGTGTAACAAATGAATTGCGGATTAGATGTTTGAATCGGATGAAGCGCCTGAGTTCTATAAAATGAACATTTCGTTTTAACACTTACGCATTTATTGGTAATCGTGATGATTTTTACAAAAAACCCTTTTAAAATATTCTGATTAAAAGGGTTTTCTTTGTAGTGGGTAAGTTTATTTATATAAATAATTTATTTAGAACAACGGTTTTTGCCGACTTTAAAATATGGATTGCTCTTCAAATAATCATAGCTTAATTTAATGCTTTCTAAAGGTTCGTAGTTGTATCTTTCAACTTCCACAACCATGTACTTTGCACCGGCTTTTGCTGTGTTTTTGAAAATAGCATCAAATCCAACCATGCCACTCTGACCGAGTTCCTTGTTGTCTTTGATGTGGAGCATTTCAAACCTGCCGGGGTATTCATTGAAATAGTCAACAGGTCCTTTTTTACCTATCACAGTCCAATATACATCCATTTGGAAAAAAACTTTTGTCGGGTCTGTGTTTTTGAGCATGAAATCATACATCAGTTCGCCTTCAATTTTTTCAAATTCAAAAGCGTGGTTATGATAACCAAATTTTAATCCCGCATCGTTGCATTTTTCGCCTACTTTGTTGTAATAATCGCAATAAACTTTCAAGTCTGCCAACGTTTTCGGGACAGGCATCGAAGGCTTTACGATGTATTTCATACCGGCAGCTTTATGTGCAGCAATTGCCATATCCCACCATTTCCAAACAGCATCCCAATCGGTTTTTTGCACATCTTTAGCCAATGAGATTCCGGTATGAGAGGATAAAACTTCCATCCCGACACTGTTTATGGCTTTTTTGAATTCATTCGGAGAAAGTCCGTAGAATTTTTCGTCCTTGTAGCCGGCAGCTTCAATGCCGGTGTATCCGGCTTTGGCTACGGCGGTTATAGTTGATTTGAAATCCTTTCTTATGTCATCTCTAACGGAATAAAGTTGAAGGTAAATAGGTTTTTTACCCTTTATTATTGATGTGTTCTTTTTCTGAGAAAATATATTAATAGAAAACAAACACAATAGTATTAAAATAAAAGATGTTTTTTTTATCATTTTTTAGTTATAAAAAAAGGCATTCCCAAACAAGAAATGCCTTTTTAGGAAAAATTAGTCTAAAATTTTAACTTTAATATTTCTGTACCAAACATCATCCCCGTGATCTTGAAGTCCGATGTAACCTTCTCGGTCTGCACCACCACAATTGTTCAGCAATTCAAATGCAAGGGGCCATTTTTCTTGGCTGAATTTGCTGGCTTGCAGCATATCAGTCCATTGTGGAGTCCACAAATGGTATTCCACTACATTCTCATTGTTTTGACCATGAACAACAGTTCCTTTGTAAACCATAATTTTAGCTTTGTTCCATTCGCCGAATGGTTTTTGGTTTTGAGGAACCGCAGGGATCATATCGTAAAGAGAAGCGGATTGCCTGTTATTATCTTTACCAAGCTGTGCATCAGGGTGGTTTGCGTTATCCAAAATTTGATACTCAGGCGATGAAATATAAATAGGCTCTAATCTTTTATTCCCATTTTCATCGGTCGTCTCAATTTCTTGTGCTAAATAGAAAATGCCGGAGTTCCCCCCTTTTGAAACTTTCCATTCAAGTAGAAGTTCAAAGTTTTTAAATTTGTGGGCAAAAATGATGTCTCCTCCTTCACTATCTTGTGCTTCTCCGCCACCGGTTCCGTTGAATTTGATAGCGCCGTCTTCAATAGTCCATTTGCCGGGGATACTGTCTTTTCCATAGCCACGCCAGCCTGTGAAATCTTTTCCGTTAAAAATTTCAATATAACCATCTGCATCTGTTTTGAAAGTCGCTAAATCTACTTGGGGTTTATCAATTGTAGCATACTGAGGCGCTTCAGCATTCATAGTTTCTGTGTTTTCTGATTTTGTTTCCGTGTTTTTCGCTTTGTTGCAAGCGGGGAATAGCAATGCTGCCATTAGTACAAACCCTAAAAATAAAATTGTTTTCTTCATGATAAATAAATGATTTATATAAATTACATTACGGCATAGCCGGTAATTTCCAGCCTGTACGATAATTATGTTTAATGAGTTCTTCTGCAAAAGCATTGGCATCTACCGGGTCAGTCCAAGTTTTATTGAATGTTGGGTGTCCGTCTGTGATTTTGAAACCATCTTCAATAACGGTTTTAATTTTTGCTCCTGTTGGAATGTTTGTGAAGCGCATGTTTTCACCATCCCAATGAAGTTCTTGATTCAGGCTTTGCAATCTTACCGCCAGCACACCCATAACAACCATTTCGTTGAATGGACCAGCTTCAGAGAATGGTGAAGTTCCTTCGATTCGGTTTTCTGCATTTTCTTTGCAAGCACGCACCCAATCCATTTGGTGAGATTCGGTTACTTCACGCTGAGTTTTCGGAACGTTTGGTTTTCTTCCGGAAAGGAGCCAAGGTCTAACTCCGTAGCAGCCACAGATAAGCGTGTCTTTACTTCCGTGGAAAATTACGCCACCACCTGAGTCATTCAAGTCTTTTCCTTCCGGCATTCCTTTCGGACGCATCGGTTGGATTCCACCGTCGTACCAATAAACTTCCACTTCAGGCATAGCTACTTTAGGCAAATTGTCACGAGCCGGGAAAGTGTATTTTACAGATTGTGCAGACGGTGCACAGTCGGTCAAGAGCAAAGTAGAGTTACCTTGAACTTTTGAAGGATAACCTAATTTTAGTGCTTTGAAAATCGGGTGCATCATGTGGCAAGCCATATCACCGAGAGCGCCTGTACCGAAGTCCCACCATCCGCGCCAGTTCCATGGGTGATAAATTTCATTGAAAGGGCGGTGTTTAGCTGGTCCGATAAATAAATCCCAGTTGAGCGTTTTTGGAATTCGATGTGCTTCTTTCGGCACATTTAATCCTTGTGGCCATATCGGACGATCGGTAAATACTTCTACCTTGCGTACTTCACCAATTTCACCAGCCCAAATCCAATCAATAACTTGGCGGACACCTTCACGAGAAGCACCTTGATTTCCCATTTGGGTAGCAACTTTATATTTGTCTGCCAATTTTGTTAACAATCTGGATTCATAAACACTATGAGTAAGTGGTTTCTCGCAGTATACGTGCTTTTTCATCGTCATGGCGTCAGCAGCAATCAAAGCATGAGTGTGATCGGCAGTTGCTACCATCACGGCGTCAATACTTTTCCCAATTTCATCGTACATTTTGCGGTAATCCCAGTATTTTTTTGCTTTTGGAAAATGTTTGAATGCTTTGTCTGCATATTTCCAGTCCACATCACAAAGTGCTACTATGTTTTGGCTCTCTAAGCCTTTGAGCACCGCAAATCCACGGCCTCCTACTCCTACTCCGGCGATATTAAGTTTATCACTTGGAGATACTTTTCCAAACCGTTGTCCAAGTACCGAAGATGGTACCACCGTAAAACCGGCTGCAGCAACTGCACCTGTTTTAAGGAATTTTCTTCTTGACATTGTTGACATAGGTATGTTTTTTTAAGATTAATAAATTTATTTATAGTTGCACGAATTATACTTAGTCAACTGTAAAAATACGTTTTGTAAATGTAAATACAAAATTATCCTCTCACTATTTCTTCTTTATCTTTATCCCAATACATGGTTCGTCCTTCTAAATAAGCACGTGTCCCCATGTGAGCTGTGATTGCCTCTTGGAATCCTTCTTCAATTCCACAGGATGGTTGTTTTCCCGTGCGTATGCAGTCTATCCATTCCTTTAGATGAAGGAAAGTTGTATTGTATCTTTTACCGTTTACATATGAATAAAGTAAACCACGTTCAGCGAAATAGAGCTGAGTAGCTGATGTTACTGCATCTACATCTTTTTGTCCTGGGGTATAATTGTAAAAAGGTTTACCGGGTTTGATGACCCCTTTGTCTATTTGTTCTTTGTATTTTTCGGAACGTGCATCGACGGTAACGGTGATAGAATTACCAATTTCCATAGTTGCGTCGTGCCCCATAAATTTACGTGAACGCCTGAATTGACTTGCTTGAGTAGCTGAATACAGGAATGCTAAATTTTTCTCTTTATATTCAAACGTTGTTTGAAGTACATCAGGAACGGTTCTTCCATCTTTGAAGAAATAAATGCCTCCTGACGATGTAGCTGAATCTGGAATGCCTACATTCATCATTTGGTTGATGGCGTCGTACTCATGGGTAAGCAAATCGCCACTTAATCCAGTGCTGTAGTCCCACCAACAACGCCAGCGGAAAAATCTTTCCAAACTGAATTTATCTCTCGCTTCGGGACCTACATATTTTGCTAAACCATTAGATGTCATGTACTCCATGTATTCCTTTACACGATTGGGATCACCCTCGAACTGTTTCCAGTCAATGGTGTTTGGGTTTGCATCAGGATGAATCGGATAAACCCAAGCACCGTTCGGGTCGTTGCGGTTGGTGCTTGTTTCAATCAAAGAAATTGGTCCCAAGAGTCCTTTTTCGATGATTTCTTTTCCTCGCTTGTTGGTCTCTATTTGTCGATTTTGATGACCGAGCTGGAAAATCACTTTGCTGTTGCGTACAATTTCTCTTAGTGCAAATGTCTCAGGTACTGTCCAGCTCATCGGCTTTTCAAGGTAAACGTGTTTCCCTGCTTTTACGGCATCCATTGCCATTTGTGCATGCCAATGGTCTGGGGTCGCGATTATTACGGCATCTACGTCCGATGCTGCGAGTAGCTCCTTGTAATTCAGATAACGTTTTGGTCTTTCTCCGTACTTTCCGTTTAACCCTTCTCGGTGGATGTTTGCTCCAGCTAATATTGCTCTTTCAGCATATGCATCAAAAATATCGCAAACAGCAGTTATTTTTACGTTAAGATTTTCCTGTTCAACAAAATCTTTATATCTCGTATCGCGTGAGTTTTTTTGGGATTCAGTTTTTAGATTTTCTATATTTTCGGGTGTTGCAAAGCCTATCGCACGCATTAGGTCAATACCTCTATTGCCTACCCCAATTATTCCCACTCGAATAACATTTCCCTCTGTAACCAACGCTGGAGATGGCATTTCTTGAAAACGAAACATATCTGCAGCTAATCGATTCGTTCGCTCATTTTTTGTCTTTTTGTAAGTGCCGTATGCCATGGCACCCAATACGGGGACTGTAGCCAAAGTTTTTAGTGCTTCGCGCCTTCCTTTGGAAATATTTTGTTCCGAATTTTCTATGTTTGTTTTGTTCTTATTGTCTTTATTCTCGATAGTTGACATATGTTTTATCTATAAAGTCTTTTTGTTTTTAAAAATAAATCTATCTAATCCGATGCGTTTTGCTGTAGGAAAAACAAACAATACTGCAACAGCACACAGCATCACGATATTCTTGTTAATCCAAAGATAAGACCCTTCCGGTGGAAGTAAGTAAACGGTGTTTAACAACGCCGGATGTGATAAATAATAAAGCACCAGAAAGAAAATAGCGCCTATGTAACCAATTTTTTCAAATAATCCTAACACCAAAAATAGACCAATAATAATAAGTCCGTAAATATTAATTGTATCTACCAATGGCATTAATGATTGACTTTGTCCCAGTGCTTTGAACAGTCCGGCAAAAACTCCTTGAGAATCCATAATATAGCCATAAGATGTCCATCCGTGAGTAAGTAATTTGGCTAAACCTTCGTACAGAAAATACCAACCGATAACTACTCTTAATACAACCAACCAGAGTAATTGAGTTTTATTATAATTTTTGTTTGTCATAAATAGTATTTTAATCAGATTGATAGATTTTTATGAGTTTAAGTTGCAAAAGTATAAAATACTTCACATTATACTTCACATTAGAATGTAATAAATTCTAAATAATACTTTTTATGTTCACAAATATTTACAAATGATTTCGAAAAGTTTCTGTTAGATTCAGATTTTATCTATACGGAGAACGGTGCTAAAAACGAAAAAGAAACATAGTTATTGTTGTTGGATACATATTGTATTGATGGGAATTGGAATAATACTATTCTGATTTTGAATAAATTATTCTTTTCTAAAACTTCAGTCTCATCAAAAATCTCATATCTGTTTTCCGATTGCCTTGGATTTCTTCATTGCTGCTACTAATGGTAACCCTGTCGTCTGCATACACGGTTTGAGCTAGTTTGAGCCAGAATGAGAGATTCTTGTTAACTTCATAGCGTAGGTTTATGTAGTAACGCGAGCCCATTCCGTAATTCATAGGTATTGAAAATGCGTAAAGCACATCTTTTTCGTACGTGTAAAGTCGGTTTTCAAAGTGCTGTGCATCAAAAATATGGAATCGAAAATCAGCTCGTAGTGGTATCCGCGTGAAATTATAGGTTACATCTTGCAAAGCAGAATATCCATAAGATGTGGGGTTTACGGCATCGTTAAAGCCATTAAAGTCCAGCTGGTTTTTAAAGTTGAATCGGCCATAGCTGTAGTTAAGTACGTAGCGAGCTGCCCACTTCTGGCGTGGTAGGACGACCGGCATTACGGTAGTTGTGTCGGAATAATTATGCATTTTTTCTTCAAACTTAAAACGCCAGAACATGTTAACATTACGCTTTGGAGCATAATCTAGTTGTATAAGATAGTCTTTGCCGACAGATGGTGCATCAATTCCAAATTTCATCCAAGGGAAGCGATAGCTGTCGATATATGTTGCAACTTTCCAATACTTTATAGGGCGCACTTCCGCACCGATGTAGAACCCGGTTTCATTGTTTACCCGCGAAGATTCAGAAAAAGTGGTAGCGAAGAAAGTGTCGTATTCTTTTGAAAAATAACGGTGAAGAGCAACTAATCCCACTCTTGATATTGGACTATAGTTTACTCCGTTAAGTGTTGCCCAGGCTCCTTCACGGTCAGAGAATGCTGTTTCGCCAAAAAGGTTCAACTTACTGACACGCATCCGATAGTTCAGACTTCCAACAAGTTGATTTTTCCCACGGAAATAAAATTTATTGTATTTCGCAGGACGTGGTTCCAACGAATGGTCTAAAGAGTTGTATAAAGCAGTAGCGCCTACTTGAAGCCAAGAGTAAGTATATGTTAAGTTGCTGCCTATAACTTGTTGTCCGACATTTCGCTTCTTATTCAGGTCGTTGATAGTTCTATGAAGTCCATCGATTTTAATAGAAGCAAACTGCCCGTCAATCGTATCGCCATCAATTTTCTTGTAGGAGTAAAATCCGGTGATATCTAAGCCTCCTAAGCTAACCGTAGCACCAACTCCACGGAAGAAATTGTATTCATTAGTAGAAGTATATTTTTTCAATCCTCTCGAGCGTGGATTAACTTGAAGTACATACGAAGATTTTCCCATTGAAAAATCGGTTCGAACTACCAATCCTTGACCAAAATTTGCTTTATAATCTCCAAGGACAAAGGATTTTAATTTTCCGAAATTTTTCAGTTCAACGTGTGCAGAATAGAAATCATATCCTTTGTTGTGTTCACCCCAAAACTGTTCTCCGGCATCCTTCTCGGCTGTAACTCCGAAAGCAACCCTATCGCGATAGCGGAAACGGTATTTTATGTGATTATAAAAGGGATCGCCAACATATTTTTTGGCGTTTTTTTCTTCCGCTTGCTGTTCTTCTTCAGGAAGAAAACGGTAACCTTCTTTTGTCTCCAACCCTTTGTCAAGACGCACGTAAAGCTCATTTTTTCCATACTTAAAAACATTTTTCAAATTCAATGTTTCTTTCTTAGCTTCGGCATCGCCCAGTATTACGAAAGGTAGAATCAGTCGGATGTCGGTCATGTCCAATCCGTCAATTAACTGTAATTCATAGATACTATTAAGCGGAGCGTATCGATAAAGGTAGTGAAGTATATTATCCACCTGAATATCCGAAAGGAGATATAATTTTTCAAGTTCCTCCTTGTCTGCCTTATTAAGATTGATGGGGTTTTCGGAAAGGAAGATCATGTCTTCATAGAAGCTGGTAAAGTCAATTTCTTCGTCTGAATTTTCCGATAATTGCTCATAAATATCCATAATAATCTGCTCAACACTCGAATCAGTCGACTCTTGGGAGTAGGTGTTCAATGTTATAACTCCCATCAAAAAAACAAGGATTATTTTTTTTAATATCTTCATTTATTAGAATCTGTATTTGAGATTTCCAAGTGTATTAAGTCCGAGTTGTGGATGCATTTCAGCATTCATATTAAAGTGAAATCTTCCCAAATGGACGCCAAGTCCAAGTGCAGGAACCAAATAATCTTGACCATAGGCACCAAGTTTAACGGTTAGTTGCTCAATCATGGTGTATTCAAATCCGGTAGCAAATCTAAAGTTGCTACTCACTTCTTTGTCAATTTGTGTAAGCCATACTAAATTTTTAGCAAATTCGTAATTTGTTCCGATGCTAAAAATGGAAGGAATACGTTTTGTTGTGTTTTCTGTTTTTATGCTGCTTTGGAAGGGATTAAAAGTGTGGAACCCAACGGTAAATTTAGGGAAAATTCGGGAAGAGACTCCAAATTGTGTCAGCACGGTGCCTCTGTAGCGGCTTTCATCAGCTGCAGAGAAATAAGCTGTGTAATAGTTGAACTGTACACCCATTGAAAATTTATCGCCAAAATTTCTTGCCAATCCTAATCCGCCAATCATCTCATTATAAACGGAGTACCCATGATAAGAGAATGCCAAGCCAATGTTTGCGTATTTTGTGTGAAATCCGGCTTGGATGCTACGAGTACTCAGTTCTTTCAGCATAAACCTATTTTCGTACTGAGCGGATGCCTCCATGTTTTCTATGTGTGCTAAAGCAGAAGTGTTCTGAAATGCGTTCCATTCATTTTGCACGGCAACTGAAGTATTGGCTATTGATGTGGATGAAGGAACAACAGGCGCAACTTGTCCGAATGTGTATCCGAAAAATACGGTAAGTAGTAAAAAAGTGGAGTGAATTTTGTTCATAAACAAATCTAAATCGAAAATTATTCCTTTATAAAAATTCAAAGTCCAAATTTAGCTAAATTTTCTGACATTAAAAGATTATTGATATTATATTTGGAATAAATATTGCTGATAAATAAACGATATCAAATTTATTTTATAAATTTACATACTCATTAAAGGCTTTTTCCATGGCAAATAAACTAAAAATATTTTTGTTTTATATGATTGCTTTTTTTGCTACTCAAAGTGCAGCACAGGTGCCTTCGAGTATCCCGGCAAGGGAATTTAAACCACCAACTTATGTGCTGATGGAAAAGATTGTTGAAAATGGAGAAGTCATTTATTTAGAGTATCTAAAAGAGCTATATGTATATCCACCGCTTGTGTTTACAAGCAAAAAGCAAGAAAAATTTTACTGGCGAACGGTTCGTGATGTAAAAAAAGCGCTACCCTATGCTCGTCTTGCTTCGAAGGAAGTCAACAAACTGAATATTGAACTTTTAGCACTTCCGGATGATGCTACCCGAAGAAAACACGTCAATGATTTTCAGAAACGAATATTCAGACAATATGAAAAACCTCTTCGAAAATTGACTATAAATCAAGGTAAAATGTTAATAAAACTCATTGATCGTGAGCATGGTATAAATACCTATGAACTTATTAAAGCGTACAAGGGCAGCGTGCCGGCTGTTTTTTGGAATACGGTTGCGAAATTTTTTGGTTCGGATTTGCGTGCTGAGTATGATGGAAGTGATAAAGACAGAATTGTAGAGCGAGTAATCACGTTGGTAGATGCAGGGCAACTTTGATTTATTTAGATAAAACTTTTATCAATCACCAGCCTGCACTATATCATCCTCCGGAGTAAGCACTTTTTCATTCTTTCGGTAGTAATAAACAAGTCCAAACTTTTGACATTTAGTTAGTTTTTGATACGGAGTATAATCTTTGTAAAAATCTTCTACTTGGTTCCAAATGTCAAGAATAATCTTATCTCCCTTTTCTCGCAGTTTGACCAACTCTTCCCAGTTTCTATTGGTGGTAGCTTGGCTCAGCCGCTGATTCGATTTGTATTCTTTAAACATCTCGTAGTGAACGTGCACCTTAGCAATGGTAGGGTTGTAGATAGGTGGTCCACCCTGACTGATTCGCTCATTTTCACCTTTAATTATGTTTTGTCCCCATTTAAGGATGGCTGCTTCCGTGGATAAGTCAGGCAGATTATGGATGTCGGGGTCGAGTTGGTAGAGTAATTTGTTTTCTTTTTTAATTTCGCCGCGAATCACAGAAAGGTTAAATACCTGAATGAAGTGCGAGATGTACATCCGCACGTTGGAGAGCACCTGCTGGTATTTTTTATTGGCATTCACTTGATTCTCAAAAGTCTGTTTGTACATGATGCTCTGTTTCTCAAAAACGTTCAGAAAATTTTCAGCTTCACGGAGCGTAGAGAATGTAATTACCTGTTTGTGGTACGTTTGCTGGGCGCCTCGTCTGATGGCGGTGCGTAGCGCTCTTAAACGGGCTTTATCAGTGTTTGGCAAACGGCGATAGGGCATAGGGAAGTCAAATTTTTAAAAAATTAGATTCTTACAAAATTAGCAATTTTATGCAAATTATTACAGTTGTAGCTATGATAAATAATGTTATAAAAGTTTGATGATGCTTAATCGATTCTATGCATCAAGTTCTCGGCAAGTTTTTGCAGTTCGCTTTTTTTAGCCTTCGGGACCTGTACTTTATCCAAGTTATCAAGCGCTTTGCGATAGTAATAGTTCATTTTCTCTTCGCAAGCTTCGCGAATATTAAGTCGGTTGTAAATTTCTGTAACTACCTTGATTTTCTTATCTCCCAGATTCTCGTCGTTGTTATTCAGCCAATAGTTTAGTTCTTCAGCATTTTTCCTTTCGGATTTTTTAAGTGCATGAATAAGTAGAAATGTTTTTTTGTTACAAAGGATATCACCACCAATTTTTTTCCCAAAATTTTGTTCGTTACCATACACATCCAGCAGGTCGTCTTTCAATTGAAAAACAAGTCCTATGGCTTTCCCGAAATCATATAAATTTGAAGCGTCTTCATCATTTCCGCCGCCCAAGATTGCTCCAATCTTTGCACCTGCCGCCATCAAAACTGCAGTTTTCAGTCGAATCATTTCAATGTACTCGTCAGTAGAAACATTCGTTCGAGTTTCAAATTCCATATCTAATTGCTGTCCTTCACAAATTTCAGCAGCAGTTTTTGAAAAAAGGTCTAACACTTCTTTTAAATGTTTTTTCGGAGTTTCAGCAATCAGTTTATAGGCTTCAATTTGCATTACGTCGCCGGAAAGAATTGCCGTGTTGTCGTTCCATTTTTTATGAACGGTCATTTGCCCGCGCCTCATGTCTGCACGATCCATGATGTCGTCGTGAAGGAGCGTGAAATTGTGAAACACTTCCAGTCCGAGCGCTGGTTTAATGACCGATATTACATCATCAGCATATAAGTTATATGCCATAAGCATAATTGCCGGACGGATCCTTTTTCCCCCAAGGGAAAGAACATAACCTATTGGTTCATAAAGCCCTATGGGCTGCCTCGACCAGTTTAATTTTTTAATTTCAGTATTGATAAGGCTTAATATTTTGTCAAAAGTGTACATACGGATTTGTTGTTTTGTTAATTAAATGATTTAGTGTGCTTTTATTTATCCATTTATTAATCCATCTTCAATAATGTCCGACATCACATCTTTGATGTCTAAGCCTGCTGCCTGCACCTGCTGCGGAATAAAACTGGTAGCAGTCATTCCGGGCGTGGTGTTCACTTCCAAGAAATTGATGACACCATTGTGAATGATATAATCGGCTCGGATTATCCCATTACATCCCAAAATATCGTAAATAGCGGAAGTTAGTTTTTGAATTCTTTCTGTCAATTCTGCTGAGATGCGTGCTGGGGTAATTTCCTCTGATTCACGATTGTATTTCGCCCCAAAATCAAAGAATTCATTTTGGCTGATGATTTCTGTAACAGGAAGTACCACGGTTTTAGATTTTGTTTTATACATTCCGCAGGTAAATTCATTCCCTTCCACAAACTGCTCAATAAGCACTTCGCCGCCTTCGGCAAATGCCGATTCAATAGCTGGTTGAATTTGGTTCACCTCTTTTACTTTCGTTGTACCGAAACTACTTCCTCCCACATTGGGTTTAATAAAGCAGGGTAGCCCTATCTTTTCAACCACGTCAGCATCAGCTATGTGTTGCCCTTGGCGAAGCAAGATACTGTCCGCCACACGTATTCCAAACCCTTTTAGAAAGTTGTTACACATAAATTTATCGAAAGTTAATGCTGACACAAGCACGTTACACGTGGAATAGGGTATTTTAATCAGATCAAAATAACCTTGTAAAATGCCGTTTTCACCCGGTGTCCCGTGTATGGTGATGTAAGCGAAATCGAAGGTTGTTTTTACCCCTTCTTGTGTAAAACTGAAATCATTTTTATCAATCGGAGTAAGCTTGTTTTCAGCTGTTTGCACGTTCCACTCTTCGCCTTTGATAATTACGATAAAGCAGTTGTATCGATTTTTGTCAATGAACGAATAAATTCCTGCGGCGCTTTTCAGCGAAACCACCATCTCGGAACTGTCTCCTCCTGCAACGATTGCAATAATTGGCTTTTTGTCTGTGTTTTTTTTAGACATTTGTATTATTTGAAAAAGAATTGATTTATTAATAAAATTATGCAAATAACAGATTATGACCTTGCTGTCCAACCGTTATGTTTCAATTTGAGCGCTAAACTTTTTCCATTTTTCGATTAAAAGTTTCATATCATCGGGTAATTCACTCTCGAAAAGCATTCTTTCACCGGTAGCTGGATGTGTGAATCCTAATGTTTTTGCGTGTAACGCCTGACGCGGGCAAACTTCAAAGCAATTTTCAACAAAATGGCGGTATTTTACACTACGCACACCTTTTAAAATCTTATTTCCGCCGTATCGATCATCGTTGAAAAGCGTATGCCCAATATGTTTCATATGTACGCGAATTTGATGCGTTCTTCCCGTTTCAAGTTTGCATTCCACCAACGTTACAAACCCAATCCTTTCAATGACTTTATAATGGGTAACGGCATGTTTTGCTTGTGGATTTTCCCCTTCGGGAAATACGGTGAATAACATCCTGTTCCGTGGATCCCTTGCTAGTGCACCTTCTATGGTCCCTTTATCTTCTTTCACCCTTCCCCACACCAAAGCATTGTAAGTTCTATCGGTTGTTTTGTCAAAAAACTGTTTTCCCAAATGGGTTTTTGCTTTGGGAGTTTTGGCCAGAAGAACCAATCCGGATGTGTCTTTATCGATGCGATGTACAAGTCCGACTCGTGAATCGTTGACATCGAATCCCGGAATATCCTTTAGGTAAAAAGCAATGGCATTCAGCAGCGTACCTTCAAAGTTATTAAATCCCGGGTGTACCACTATTCCCGGTTGTTTGTTTACTAAAATAATATGGTCGTCTTCATAAACAACGTGGATGGGAATATCTTGCGGGATGATATTAATGTCACTTGGGGGATATGCAAGAACTATGGAAATGGAATCTTTCGGCTTAACTTTATAGTTCGATTTTACGGCTTTCCCGTTGACCAGTATCTGCCCGGCATTGGCTGAATCCTGTATTCTATTACGTGAAATGCCAGCCATTAGGTTGGTCAAGTACTTGTCAATTCGAAGCTGTGATTGTCCTTTGTCTACCTCAAATCTAAAGTGCTCATAAAGATTCTGAGCTTCATCCGAATCCTCAGCGCCAATTTCATTTACAGCATTTAGTTCTTCGTCATTTTTCATCTATAGTATTATTTTCTATAAATTTATTTAAGCAATCACATTCTGTTGACTATAACAAATATCTTCCCTTGTGTGTAGATACCGTGTTTATAGATAGCGATATCATTATATCAACCTAGGATGCTCAATAATTTGAGATATTTTGTTCAACTAAAATTTTAAAAGAACTCCTCAATGTCCTTAACTTTCTCTCTTTCCTTTTTTATTTCCTTTCTCGGTTGTTGGGGTTGGGGTTGTACAAATTCTTCTTTGGCTTCCACAGGAGTTTTGCTCAGCCACACATCTACTATAGCTCCGGTTGCAATGGAGTCTCCTGCTACTGGGTTTTGACTGTAAATAATGTAACTATCTTCATCCTCTTCTGGGGGAACATCATAAATTATTCCACCCAAAGTCAAAGACATTGCTGATA
Organism: Bacteroidales bacterium; assembly: GCA_012518275.1. Taxonomy (GTDB): domain Bacteria; phylum Bacteroidota; class Bacteroidia; order Bacteroidales; family Paludibacteraceae; genus UPXZ01. The sequence continues at coordinate 20,484 of JAAYSS010000050.1, read as the reverse complement.
GAAGCCTGGTTGCACTAACTAAGTCAAGTCCTGTAAGGGAAGGGGCTACCCCGCTTGGCGGCAGCCCAATTCCATCACCAGCCACAAGTACAATGGAGCCGCCTTCAGGAACTTTAGAGCCCGGTAGCAGGGGCTGATTTTTGTATTTCACATCCAAAACAAGGTCTTTGTATTCAGAGGGTGCATATACCACTTTTGCGATATTGACACCAAGTGATTTTGCCATGGCTTGTGCTTGACGCAGGGAGATATCACGTAGGTTCGGGAGCGGTATTTGTCTTACGGCCCTGGAATTAATAATAAGATAGATAGGGCGTCCGGGTTTTACAGACGTACTGGGAGCCGGGTTTTGCTCTAAGATGGTCCCTAACTTTTTGTTGCGAACATACGATGAGTCAATAATCTCGTATTTCAAATTATGTCTGTTAAGCATAGCGGTGGCTTCTTCAATCGTAAAACCACGTAAATCGGGTACCGTTTCGCTTTTACCGTGATTGGTGTAGAAATTCAAGAAAAGGAGCATACCCCCTGCAAGCACAATCAAAATAAGACCGGCTATTACAAGGTTCCTTAAGAGAAGCCCAAAAAGCGTTTTGTTCCAAAAATTATCCTTTTTTGCCATAAAGTTTTAGGTCTGATATCTTTTGTTTGGGAGATAAAAAGGTTTTTTACTCCCCCAAAGTGCAAAAGTAATTAATTTATCGGGTATTACCATTTAGTTTTGATGAAAAATAACGTTTTAACTTTCTCTAAGTAGATATTTCGTGTGTAATATTTATCTTAATAATTGGCAATTAGTCAAAGGACAAAGGGTAACTATCATTAATTTAAAAAACATTTTTTATCTTTGTATCTGTTATGGCAAAACCGCACAAAAACATAGTTTTCTATATTTTATCGTTGATTTACGGTGGAATAACTTCGGTGCGCAATATGCTTTTTGACAAAAAGATACTTTCATCTACCGAATTTCAATTTCCTGTTATCGGAATTGGTAATTTGGCTGTGGGCGGAACAGGGAAAACACCGCACACTGAGTTTTTTTTAAAGAAATTAAATAGACACTTTCAAACCGCTGTTTTAAGTCGCGGCTATAAAAGATTAACCAAAGGATTTGTTTTAGCCGATGAAACTTCTGATGCAGAGCGAATTGGCGACGAGCCTTTTCAGATTTACAGTAAATTTCCAAAGGCTATAGTTGCTGTAGATGAAAAGCGGGTACGCGGCGTAAAGGAACTGATGCGGAGATTCCCGGAGATTGATGTAATTTTGCTTGATGACTCTTTCCAGCATAGAGCGATTCGCCCCGGGCTGAATATACTTCTGACTGATTTTAAGCTTCTTTTTACTAAAGACAAAATGTTGCCTTACGGAACACTTAGAGAGTATGCACGCGGAAGCAAGCGAGCTGATGTAGTTATAGTTACCAAGTGTCCACAAGAGCTTGATGCAAATACAATTAAGGTTTACAGGAAAAAGTTACGGCTTTTATCACACCAAGAACTTTATTTTTCTACCATTGAATACGGGAAAATTTATCCGCTGTTTGGAGGGATAACCACAATGCCTGAAATAAAAAAAGAAATGGCTGTTTTTGTGATTACGGGAATTGAAAATCCTGAGCCAATGTATCAGTATTTAGAAAAATTTTCGTCTAAGGTAGAAAAGTTTGCTTTCGCTGACCATCATCGGTTTACTGAATCCGATTTACTAAATATTCAGAAAAAATTCACAGAAACAGCCGATGACAAAATTATTATTACTACGGAAAAAGATGCTGCACGATTGAAAACAAGAAAAGAAATTCCGAAGATTATAAAGAACAATATTTTTGTGCTTCCGTTAGAAGTAAAGATACTGTTTGGTGAAGAAGAAAAATTAACCCAAAAAATATACGATTATGTTAGAAAAAATTAAAGAAACAACAGATTTTATTAAATCAAAAACTCAAGTGCGCCCTAAAACAGGGATTATACTTGGTACAGGATTAGGAAACTTAGTTACTCAAATTACTGAAAAAGAAGAAATTCCATATGAAACTATTCCTAACTTTCCGCTTTCAACCGTAGAAGGACATAGCGGAAAATTGATTTTCGGGAAACTCGGCAATGTAGAAATCCTTGCCATGCAGGGACGTTTCCATTATTACGAAGGTTACAGCATGCAAGAGGTAACATTTCCTGTGCGCGTAATGAAAGCGTTAGGCATTGAAAACTTGCTTGTGTCCAATGCTTCCGGTGGTATGAATCCCGATTTTGAGATTGGAGATATAATGATTATTACCGACCACATCAATGCGTTTCCGGAACATCCGCTACGCGGCAAAAACTTTAACGAATTAGGTCCCCGCTTCCCGGATATGAGTCAAGCGTATTCCAAAGAATTCATTGCGAAAGCAAAAGCGATTGCGAAGCGTAATAACATAAAAGTGGTGGAAGGTGTGTATTTGGGTACATCCGGTCCTACTTTTGAAACTCCGGCTGAATACAAATATTTTCGAATCATTGGTGGTGACACGGTAGGAATGAGTACAGTTCCGGAAGTTATTGTGGCTAATCACGCGGGTATGAAAGTGTTTGGTATGTCAATCATTACTGATTTGGGCGTGGAAGGAAAAATCGTAGAGATTTCGCACGAAGAAGTTCAGGAAGTAGGGAATAAAGTGCAGCCGCTTATGACGCAAATAATGAAAGAGCTGGTGGCAGAGATATAATTTTAAGTTCTGAATTTTGAATGATAAGCAATAGTTTGAAACGCAATATATGAATTATTTGGAAATCATTAACAATCCATCTTATGAACTGATTGAAACATTAGATCACTCTCAGATAAAGCCTTTTATCAAGCGAGAGATCATTGGAAATTTGGGGTGGGGGTTGCTTGCCAAGATGTATCAGGGGATTGGGTTGCTGCTATTTGGATTTGCTTTGATTAAAGCTTTTGCACCTTTTATGAAGCACCGTGAGACCTTGATGCTCGAATGGATGGGCTGGGGCATGCTGTTTTGTTTCACGGCGCTAATCATCATTCATGAGCTGCTTCATTTTTTTGCCTATTTGCTTGTCGGGGTAAGAAAATTATCTTTCGGCATGGATTTGAAGAAATTTATTTTTTACGTTCAAGCAGATAAACAAGTATTGAATTATAGTAAGTTCAAAGTGGTGGCGCTAGCACCTGCCTTGGTTATAGCAGTGGTAAGCATTGTAGGAGCTATTATTTGGTTTGAGCAGCCACTTTACTACTTTTTTCTTACCGTTTTGTCTATGCACAGCCTTTTTTGTGTAGGAGATTTGGGAATGCTTTGCTATTTTGAAAATAGAAGCGACGATGAAATCTACACTTTTGATGTGAAGGAAGAAGGGAGAACGTACTATTATAAGAAAATTGTCTCAACGGAACACAGATCAATGAAAAATAGCTGATTATGCATAAAGATATTGCTGATATTCGAATCAATTATTCCAAGAAAAGTTTGGAAGAGGCAGATGCATTGAAAAACGGCATTGATATGTTTGAAGCCTGGTGGAATGAAGCCATGGACTCAGAGATAACAGAAGTAAATGCTATGACCATTGCAACGGTCAAAGACGGTATTCCCAATGCTCGTGTAGTGTTGCTGAAAGCCTTCGATGAGCGGGGATTTGTTTTTTTTACCAATTACAATAGTCAAAAAGGGCATGAATTGGAAGAAAATCCGCATGCGTGCCTTGTCTTTTTTTGGAAAGAATTGGAACGCCAAATACGCATTACCGGAACTGTTGAAAAGACTTCAGTGCAGGAGAGCATCGACTACTTCAACAGCCGCCCTGACGGGAGCAAATTAGGCGCTTGGTCATCCGCTCAAAGTGTCGTGATTGCCGGGAAAAGCTGGCTGAAAGAGACTTTTGATTTTTACAACGAACGCTTCAAGCGAGGTGTTATTCCTAAGCCACCCCATTGGGGAGGATATCGTGTAAAGCCTGCTACCATCGAGTTTTGGCAAGGACGACCCAACCGCCTTCACGACCGCCTTTTATATACAAAATTGGAAAATGGAGAATGGAAAATTGAGCGATTATCTCCTTAAGTTTCAACTACGCTAAACGAACAAACAATATAAGTTCTAACTTAAATATCATTTTGTCAATGAAAAAAATAATTTCATCAACCCATGCACCGGTAGCAATTGGTCCGTACAGTCAAGCTGTGGAAGCTAATGGAACGCTTTATGTATCTGGGCAGTTGCCGATTAATCCTGCAACCGGTAAAATAGAATCTTCTAACATTCAAGAGCAAACCGAACAAGTGTTAAAAAACATAGAAGCCGTGCTGACCGAAGCCGGATATACTTTTCAGGATGTTGTAAAATCAACCGTCTTTTTGTCCGACATCGCTAATTTTGGTGGGATGAACGATGTCTATAAAAAATACTATCAAACCGAATGCCCTGCTCGCTCGGCTTTTGCCGTAAAAGACTTGCCAATGGGTGCATTGGTAGAAATAGAAACAATAGCAGTAAAATCATAAAAAAATCAGCCTGATTTCGGGCTGATTTTTTTATTCTATTTGTTTTAAAGATATATTATTTAGTTACTTTTGGTGTAATGCCGGTTTTATAGTATTGCATGGCTACCGGAGCAACTTGTTTCAGTCGAGCAATGCGTTTCTCATCCGAAGGGTGAGTGCTCATAAAGTCTGAAACACTTTTTGTGTTGTCCTTAGTCATTCTCTCCCAAAATGTAATTGCTTCGTTCGGATTATACCCGGCCATTGCCATTAAAATCAGTCCTAATTCGTCAGCTTCGTATTCTTGCTTGCGGGAGTATTTTAGCAGCATCATTTGTCCGCCGATTCCGTAAAGCAATCCGACACCGTTTTGAACTGTGGTAGAGCTACCGCCTATTACAGCGCCTAGGATAGCCCCACCATATTGAGCAGCTACCTGCTGGCTGTATCTTTCAGCACTATGGCGCGCCACCACGTGAGCTATTTCGTGACCTACCACCACAGCCATACCGGTTTCAGTCATTGTTTTGGGTAAAATTCCGTCAAATACGGCAATTTTTCCACCTGGCATTGCAAAAGCATTTACTTGATTTACTTTGAATAGGTTGTATTCCCATTGGAAATTTGCAATTTGTTCTTCAAGTCCATTTTGACGCATGTATCTTTCAACAGCCGCAGAGATGTTTGTACCAACACGTTTTACCATAGCAGAGTTTGTCCTGTCCGTTGACATAGGGACAGAATCCTTCAATTGTTTGTATGCAGCAAAGCTCAATTGGTTAAGTTCTGCATCAGACACCAAGTTGAGTTGCCTGCGCCCAGTCATCATCACAGATGAACAGGATGCCAACATAATAACTGCCAACAAGGCAGGAAGTAGTTTTTTCATAATTTTATATTTTAATAAGATTTCTGTTTAGAATATAGGTTTATTTGATTTATCTTTGCAAATATATGCTTAATTTTTTTATTACCACACAATTTTTATGCCGAAAAATTTTATCTCTGCATATTGGAAGACAATTGCGGTTTGTGTCCTGATTTTTGTGTTATCAACCGTAACGTTTAGCTCAATGTCTCATCCTGTAAAATTTAAGAATAGTGATAAGCTTATACATGCCCTTATGTATGCAGGTTTGGGGTTTGTTGCATTTTACGAATATAAAAAAGAAATTTTCCTCAGAAGAAAATACAAGTATTGGCTTTTTTACATGTTTCTCTTCTTTGTGTTTTTTGGTGGGATAATAGAAATCTTGCAGGAAAATTTTTTCAAACCCCGTACAGGAGAGTTTGCGGATTGGATAGCTGATATTGTGGGGTTGGGCTTGGGTTATTTGGCAGGAAGAATATTCTTTGGGAAAAAAGATTGTGTCGAAAGCTGAATAATCGCTTAACCAATTTGTAACTAAATTAACATGGAAGATTTATTGAAATACCAAATTGGCATCACGTTGATAAAAGGCATAGGTCCTAATTTGGCAAAGAATTTAATTGCCTATTTGGGAAGTGTGGAAGCTGTATTTAAAGAAAAGAAACAACATCTTGCCAAAATTCCCGGCATCGGCGAAGTGCTTTCCAATGAAATCGCATCTCAGGACGTGCTTCATAGGGCTGAAAAAGAAATTGAATTTATTCAAAAAAACAAAATACAAACCCATTTTTTCACATCTAAATCATATCCCTTTCGTCTGAAAGAATGCCCGGACTCGCCTATAATGCTTTATTACAAAGGGAACAGGAATTTGAACGAAGGAAAATTCATCGGTATTGTAGGTACACGCAAAGCTACCGAATACGGGAAAGACATATGCAAACAGATGGTTTCTGATTTTTCGAAAAAGCTACCGGATATTACTATTGTCAGTGGGCTTGCCTATGGGATTGACGTTTGTGCACATAAAGCCAGTTGCAGCAGCAATTTGCCGACTATCGGAGTGTTAGGGCATGGGTTGGATCGTATTTATCCGGGTATGCACCGTTCTACAGCTGTTAAAATGCTTAAAAATGGTGGACTTCTTACTGAGTTTATGAGTGAAACTAATCCCGACAGGCCAAATTTTGTACAGCGAAATCGGATTATAGCCGGGATGTGTGATGCCTTGATAGTCGTTGAGTCGGGCAAGAAGGGTGGAGCGTTGATTACAGCCGACTTAGCTAATGATTATAACCGTGATGTGTTTGCCGTGCCCGGACGAACAAATGATGGGTTTTCAGCGGGCTGTAACATGTTGATAAAGTACAATAAAGCGTCGCTGGCAGAATCAGCCGATGATATTATTCGACTTATGAACTGGGAAGTTTCAGACGTGAAAACCCGAGAGATACAAGCTTCTCTATTTGAAGAGCTAACGGAAAATGATAAGGAAATCATCAGCATTTTAAGAAAGAATGCCGACGGTGTGAATGTAAATGAATTGGCTATTTTGCTCAATAAACCTTACAGCAAGCTATCTTCCAAACTTCTTGAAATGGAGTTCAAGGGTTTAGTCAAATGCCTGCCGGGTGGGATGTACAAAGTAGTGAAGTAGGACTGTAAAAAAAACGCCACGAGTCCGTGACGTTTTTTTGTTTTTAAAGTTTGATTGAATTTATTGCATCGTCTAATCCTGCTGCATTTTTTCCGCCGGCAGTAGCAAAAAATGGTTGTCCGCCACCACCGCCTTGGATGAGCTTAGCACCTTCACGAACTAAGTTTGATGCGTTGTAACCTTGTGTGACTAAGTCGTCTGACAACAAAACAGTAAGTGTAGGTTTGTTGCTGTTAAATAAACTTCCGATAACAACCAACAATTTTTCATTCTGCTTATTCTTAATTTGGAAAGCCAACGTTTTAATCGCGTCTGTCGGTAGTGTGGTTTTCAAGCGAATTTCCTTGATTCCGTTCACTTCTTGTGCTTCCTTAAGCAACCTGTCGCGCATTTCCATTATTTTCTCGTGCTTCAAATCATCCAACTCTTTGCGGAGATTCTGATTCTCTTCAACTGTGCGTTGAATGGTTTTCAGCAAGTCGGGGGCATTGTTAAGTAGTTCTTTCGCGGTCGATAAAACATCCTGTTGGTTGTCTATCAGTTTTTCTACGCCTTCGCCCGTTATGGCTTCTATACGGCGGATGCCGGCAGCTATGGAGCTTTCGGAAATAATTCGTACCATGCCGATGTCGCCGGTAGCTTTTACGTGTGTTCCACCGCAGAGTTCAATTGAATTTCCAAATTGGATGACCCGCACCGTTTCACCGTATTTTTCACCAAAAAGGGCTATGGCACCCATGGCTTGCGCTTCTGCAATGGGTGTTTCGCGCAGTTCCTTTCGGAGATGATTTTCACGAATTTTTCGGTTGGCTATACGCTCAACTTCTCGGATTTCTTCTTTTGTCATTTTTTGATAATGGGCAAAGTCAAAGCGGAGATTTTCGGGACTAACAAAAGAACCTTTCTGTTCTACGTGAGTACCCAAAACTTCACGCAAAGCCTCGTGAATAAGGTGTGTTGCGGAGTGGTTTCTGGCTGTTGCCATCCTTTTTTCAACGTCTATCTCGGCAGTGAATTTTCCGTCCAGATTATTCGGCAGACGGTTTGTAATATGCACAGATAAGTTGTTTTCTTTTTTGGTGTCGATGATTTCAATTGTTTCGTCATCGCTGCTCAATGTGCCTGAATCACCTACTTGACCACCCATTTCGGCATAAAAAGGTGTTTCCGTCAATACAATTTGATAGAAAGATTTATTTTTCTGTGTTACTTTTCGGTAACGTAGGATGTTGGTTTCAATCTTATTTCGGTCGTATCCCACAAATCGGCTTTCACCTTCGCGGATGATAACCCAATCTGTTGTTTCCACAGATGCGGCACTTCGAGCACGCTTTTTCTGCTTTTGCATTTCTGCATCAAATTCTTTCACGTTTACGGTCATTCCGTTTTCACGAACAATCAGCTCGGTTAAATCCAACGGAAATCCAAAAGTGTCGTATAGCGTGAATGCAATTTTTCCGCTCAGCGAATTTTCGCCTTTTGCTTTCACTTCCGAAATGTTTTTGTCCAGCAGTTTAATCCCTGTTTCCAGTGTATGAAGGAAGGTGTTTTCTTCTTCCTTGATTACTTTTTCAATCAGTTGTTTTTGTGCGGTAAGTTCGGGATAAGCAGTGCCCATTACTTTGCAAAGTACATCAATAAGGCGGTACATAAACGCTTCGTGCAAGTTCAAAAAAGTGTACCCGTAACGGACTGCTCGGCGTAAAATTCGACGTATCACGTATCCGGCTTTGGTGTTGGAAGGAAGCTGCCCGTCGGCAATGGAGAAGGCAATGGTGCGTACGTGGTCGGCTACCACTCGCATGGCGATGTCTGTTTTTTCGTTTTCGCCATATTTTAATCCTGCAATTTTCCCTATCTCTTGAATTATCGGCTGAAAAACATCTGTATCGTAGTTGGAAGTTTTGCCTTGCAGTGTCATGCAGAGCCGCTCAAATCCCATTCCCGTATCGATAACTTTAGCAGGAAGGGTGGTAAGCGTACCGTCGGCTTTGCGGTTGTATTGCATAAATACGTTGTTCCAGATTTCAATCACTTGCGGGTGGTCTTTGTTTACCAGTGAATCCCCGCCCACTTTTTTCCGCTCGCTGTTGGGACGAATATCCACGTGAATTTCAGAACAAGGTCCGCAGGGTCCCGTATCGCCCATTTCCCAGAAATTATCTTTTTTATTCCCATTAATGATACGCTCTTCCGGGATAAATTGTTTCCAGATTTCAAACGCTTCGGTATCTCTTTCCAGTCCTTCGTCCGGCGCCCCTTCAAAGACAGTTACGTAGAGTCGTTCTTTATCTATTTTCACAACTTCGGTCAAGTATTCCCATGCCCAAGCGATGGCTTCTTTTTTGAAATAATCACCAAAAGACCAGTTGCCGAGCATCTCAAACATGGTGTGATGATATGTGTCGTGTCCCACTTCTTCCAAATCGTTGTGCTTGCCGCTCACGCGAAGGCATTTTTGCGAATTAGCTACACGCGGGTATTTTATTGGATCATTGCCCAGGATGATGTTCTTAAATTGATTCATACCGGCGTTGGTAAACATCAAGGTGGGGTCGTCCTTGATAACCATGGGTGCCGATGGAACAATTTTATGGTTTTTAGAAGCAAAAAAGTCGAGAAACGATTGGCGGATTTCTTGTGAAGTCATCATTTTAGTTAAATAGTTAAATATAAAAACATTACGAATGCTTAATTTTTTTCAAATTAAACTACAAAAATACTTCAAATTTATTACTTTTGCACAATATGTCTGTAAAAAGTTTTATAATCAACCTATTTACAGGCACTTTAAGCGCTATTGTTAGTTTTTCACAAACGAATATAATCAATTTTTAGCATAAAATCGGATGCTAAGATTCGAGCTTTATGATGAGCAAGAAAAAGAAGAAATTTTACTTTAATCCTGAAACGACCCATTATGAAGAGATTCAAATCACTTTTTCCCAGCGGTTGCGGAAGGTTTTGTATCATTTGCTTTCAGGGATTACGCTGGGGGTAGCATTCTTCTTTCTTTTTGTTTCCATAGTAAAATCTCCGAAAGAAAAGAAAGTAGCGATGGAAAGAAGCCGAATAGAAGGTCAATATAAGGTGCTTCAGGGGCAGATGAACGAAATTCAAGCCGTGCTTTCCGATCTTCAACTACGCGACAACAATCTTTATCGTGTGATTTTTGAAGCCGAGCCTATACCCATTGAAGCCCGACAGTCGGCAACAAGCAATGTGGAATACTACAATCAACTGCTAAAAATGACTAATTCACAGATTGTGGTTGAAACGACACGGCGACTCAACCAGCTCAAAAAGCAGCTTTACGTTCAGTCGAAATCGTACGATGAAATTGCTGAATTGGTACAAAGCAAAGAAGAGATGATGAAGTGTATCCCTGCTATTCAACCTGTTTTAAATAAGGATCTTACCCGTGTAGCTTCCGGATTTGGTTGGCGGACGGATCCTATTTATCACACCCGGCGGATGCATCAAGGAATGGATTTTACGGCACCTACCGGAACAGATGTGTTTGCCACCGGAAATGGAAGAGTTGTCAGTACAGGGTGGGAGCAAGGTTACGGGAACACCATCAAAATAGATCACGGCTTCGGTTACGAAACTTACTACTCGCATTTGTCGGCTGTTTATGTAAAAGTGGGGCGTCTTGTAACTCGCGGTGAAGTGATTGGTGCAGTTGGTAATACCGGCAAATCTACCGGACCACACCTTCATTACGAAGTGCATCTAAAAGGTGTACCGCTCGATCCTCAGAATTTTTACTTCCTTGATTTGACCCCTGAAGAATATGACCGTATGATTCAACTAAGCGCCAATGCAGGACAGACGTTGGATTAGTCAAGTCAGGTTTTAGTGTTTTTAGGTGTCTTTTATTCTATAGAAAACGCACATTCGGATTGCTGAATTTAATTCACAGGCAATTGTCAATGCCTTTACTAATCTTTATTATCCGATTTGTCTCGTATTTTTTAATTAATATTGCAAAAAGACACGTGCGTATTTGAAAAGTAAATTCGTATTCAAAATGAAGAAAGTTATTTTATCCGAAAAAATCCCCATAAAGGTTTGGATGGATTCAGTTGATGATAAGACAATGGAGCAGGTAGTCAACTTAGCCAATCTTCCTTTCGCCTTTAAGCATATCTGTCTGATGCCCGACGCCCATTCGGGGTACGGAATGCCGATTGGTGGTGTTTTGGCTGCCGACGGAGTTATCGTGCCCAATGCAGTTGGTGTTGACATCGGATGTGGTATGTGTGCCGTTAAAACAAACCTGCCGGCATCAAAAGTTTCTAAGACCAAATTGTTGGGAATTGTGAATGATATCAGGAGAAGAATCCCGGTCGGTTTTAATCATCACAAAAAAGCGCAAGACCCGAGTTTGATGCCCCAAAACTACAACATCAATGAGATGCAAGTAGTTGAAAGACACTATAAATCAGCATTGAGACAAGTAGGGACTCTTGGCGGTGGAAATCATTTTATTGAAATACAAAAAGACACGGAAGGTTTTATTTGGATAATGGTTCATTCCGGCAGCCGAAATTTAGGGAAGCAAGTAGCTGATTTCTACAACAAAAAAGCAAAACAACTGAATAAGCTTTGGCATTCATCAGTTAGCGCAAGCGTAGATTTGGCTTTTCTGCCGTTTAAGAGCCATGAAGCACATCAGTATTACGACGAGATGCGCTACTGTGTTGATTTTGCTTTTGCTAACCGAAAACTGATGATGAAAAGAATCCAAGAAATCGTTGTCGAAGCTTTCCCAATCGTTGAGTTCGACGATATGATTAACATTGCCCACAACTATGCTGCATGGGAAAATCATTTCGGGAAAGATGTGGTTGTTCATCGAAAAGGGGCAACTTCGGCTCGTAAGGGCGAAATCGGAATTATTCCGGGTTCACAAGGCACTAATTCTTACATCACGGAAGGATTGGGGAACCCCGAAAGTTTTAACAGTTGTTCGCACGGTGCAGGCAGAGTTATGGGTCGAAAAGAAGCCATCAGGAATTTGAGTCTTAAGGAAGAGCAACGTAAGTTGAATGCACGCGGTATTATTCATTCTGTAAATTCACCCAGAGATTTGGATGAAGCGCCTTCGGCTTATAAAAACATTTCTAAAGTTATGGCAAACCAACAAGATTTGGTTAAAATTAAAGTAGAACTTAGTCCTTTAGCTGTTGTAAAGGGGTGAGTGATTAAGTTTTATGTTGAAAAATGATTTCACAAAAGAGATGAAACAATACAGTCTTATAGCATGGAGTTTATAAAAGTTTGAATCCATTTTGAGCATGCTGATTAACTCTGCAAATACGTTTATAGGTTAAGTCTATTGTAGGTTCTCATAGGATTTTATTATCTTTGAAAATAAATACTAAAACAAATTTTGTGACTATTTTAGTCCTATTTACAACCAGAATTAACAAATCATTCAAATCAATAAAATTACTAATTATGAGAAAAGGTGTTTTTTTATTAGTTGCAGTTCTTATTGGCATAACTTCTTGTAATCAGAAAGGACAAACTACAGAAGACAATGAAGCGAAACAGGAAAATGTAACCATGGAACTGAGAGATTATGGACCGGGTCCGGTTGTTTTTGACATGGAAGAGATAACGCTGGAAAATGAAAACTTCAGAACTACCATGTGGACGGGTGAATATTTGCAAATGACTTTGATGAGCTTGCAACCGGGAGAAGATATCGGCTTGGAGCTTCATACGAAAACCGATCAGTTTATACGTGTTGAAGAAGGTGTTGGAACCGTTTATATGGGCGACACAGAAGATAATCTCGATTTCGTGCGTGAATTGAAAGATGATTTTGGGTTTTTTATCCCTTCAGGGAAGTGGCATAATCTAAAAAACACAGGAAATAAACCTTTGAAACTTTACTCTATCTATGCGCCGGCTGAACATGCACACGGCACTGTACACGTAACGCGAGAAGAAGGCATAGAGCACGATCACGACCATTAGTTTTTTAAATAATTATCAACCGTAAGTTTTAATCTCTTTAACCCAACAAAAAGCACTTATCGATGTTTCAATAAGTGCTTTTTTAGTAGGTGGTGGATATTGACGGAAAATTAATTTGCTGTCTTTTCGAAGGTATTCGTTATGCGTTTTGTTTAATTCTGTATCTTTGTCGTAATTAATCATAATATTTGTTATAATTTTAAATATTAATGTAAAATACTGTTAAGTTTGGTGTGTTAATTTCACTTCATTTTTATGAAAAGTCTGTTTTCTTATATAATAATTAATAAAATTTAAATCAAAAAGTTATGAAACAAGAATTAATGAATGTGTTGAAAAACGCATTTAATGACAACGTATTGAACACCCTTGCTACAAAGACCGGTGTCAATAAAGGTGCAGCCAAATCAGGAGTAGAAGCTCTTATCCCGACTGTTTTGAGTTCGCTGTTGGATAAAAATGTAGTGAAAGATAATAACGAACCTACATGGTGGAAAGGCATAGCTGATTTTTTCCGCAGTGATAAGGACGATGTTTCTATTTCTCTGCTGGAAAATCCACTCTTTGAAAAAACAAACGCTTCACTTATTTCCAATTTATTTGGTTCTAACGAATCGATAGTTAAAAATGCTATTGGTAAAGTAATGGGTGGAGCAACCGATAAAACGAACGGCTTTGTAAATGCGACTGTTCCTTTGGTTATAGGCTATTTGTCCAATTGGCTAAGACGCAATAAATGGTCATTTGGAAAATTGATTTCCAATTTGACGGAAAACAAATCATCCCTGTTGGGTGCATTGCCTGCCGGAATTTCTCCTTCGATGTTCGGTTTAACAAGTGGAACTCCCCATTACCAATCAAAAACTACAACCGACACAACTCAATCAACAACTACAGAGCCGAAAAAGAAAAGTCCAATTTGGTGGATTATTCTTTTGGTGTTGCTTGCTCTATTGCTCTGGTGGTTGTTAGCAAAAGGATGTAAGCGTAATGCTACTGAAGACTCTGTGATAATACAAGATACTGTTGAAGTAGAAGAGGTTACAATTCCTGAAGAAGAAGGGGTAGTTACTGAAATCAAAGGTTCGTTGAACGAGGCAGGAGAGTGGGTTTATGACTTAGGGGAAGAAATTAACTTGAAGCTAAAAGATGGAAAAGAACTGCTAGTGGGTGAAAATTCGGTAGAAAACCGTTTGGTTCGTTTCATCGAAAGCGATGCACAGGTTGATAAAACCACATGGTTCTCACTTGACCGCTTGTTCTTTGAAACCGGAAAAAACACCTTGAAACCCGAATCACAAAAGCAATTGCAAAATATTGCAGACATTATGAAAGCATATCCTACTATAAATCTTAAATTAGGAGGCTATACCGATAACACGGGATCAGAAGAAACAAACAATAAGCTGTCACAAGAACGTGCAGAAGCAGCAATGCAGGAATTGATTAACTTAGGTGTTGATGCTGCTCGCGTGGAAGCTGAAGGATATGGTCCGCAGCATCCGATTGCAAGCAACGATACTCCGGAAGGACGCGCACAAAACCGTCGTATTGACGTACGCGTAACGCAAAAATAAGCATGTAAGATTTTCTTAAAGTAATAACTCTAAAAAGAATGAGCTCGATACTGTATCGGGCTCATTCTTTTTATAAGCAAAAGTCTTGCTCCACTCGAAAATTCAGTCTCTTCGATTGCAAGACATAACATCGACAATAAAACGGTGAAAAAGATATACGATACAATATATCAATATATTAAAAATTTTATTATCTTTGCTTTCGGCATATAAGTGAGCGGGAAAACAATAAACAAATCATACTTTTAATTAACCTTATTATTAACATCTAAAAAGGAGGATACTATGGCAATTAAATTTAAAGTCATCGAAAAAGGACAACCCGGCGTAAAGGGTGGTGGCGAAAAGAAGTTTTATGCATCGGCTAACATCACAGGCGAGAAAACCTTGGCAGGGCTTACACGCGACATCGAAAAAATCAGTACCGTAAGTGGTGCAGATATTCGTGCGGTGCTGTATGCTCTGGTGGATGTAATGGAAGGCGCCTTAGCCGACGGGCAGGCGGTTCGTCTCGGAGAGCTCGGAAGCCTGCGTGTAAACGTGAGCAGCAGAGGGGAAGCAACTCCCGAAGAGGTAAATGCAGCGAGCATTAAAAGTGCCAAAGTGGTGTTTACACCCGGCACATCGCTGAAAAAAATGCTGACAACGCTCGATTACGAAAAAATCTAACGTGCGGATTTAAAAAACACGTGTCTTTTTCTGAAAAAGACACGTGTTTTTAGAGGAAAACTAATTACAAAAAATAAAACCCAAAATTGCTCCCTTTTGGTATTGTGGGAGGTGAGGGGGAAATGATAATAAACTCAAAGAATTGCTCTATTTGTTGTTAGCAAAGAAGGAGAGGAGAAAAAATGATAGAAATAGTTATTGCTTTAATATCTACACTTTGTATTGCTCTTGGTTGGATTGTTCATCGAAAAACTGAACGAATAAAAATAATGGAAAATCAACTTTCAGAAAGAAAGTATAAAGCATATTCTGAATTAGTCTCTTTGTTTTATGGGATTTTAATAGATGTAAAAAGTCAAAAGAATACAAACCAAAAATTTACAATGACTAAAATGATTGAAGCAAAACGAGATATTTTAATGTATGGTTCAGATAAAGTTTTTTCTAAATTCAATCAATGGCTTTGTGCGACATCAGAGGAAAAAGACAGCAATAAGCAAATGGAGTATTTTCTTCAACTTATGTTGGAGATAAGGAAGGATATGCAAGGGGAAAAGACAGTTGTAAAATTGAGAGATATACTTATTAATCTTATACAAAGTCGAAAAGAAGTTGAAGAGTTTATCAGAGAAAATTCTTTGTCTATTTAAAAGTTAAAAAATTATGAGCACAAAAACTCAAACAGTACATATAACTTCGACAGGTATTCGAAAAATATTGGACAAATATACTCCAGAACGTGCGATATCTGAATTTATTTGGAATGGTTTTGATGCAAACGCAACAGAGGTACATTTAGATTTTATAATTGGCTCAGTTGAGTTCGATACGATTGAATCACTTACCATTTCAGATAATGGGCATGGCATATGCTACGAAGAATTATCGGATCATTTTCAAAAGTTTTATGAATCACCTAAACTTAGAGAATCTAGTCAAACAAACTATTATATAAGAGGTAAAAATGGATATGGAAGATTGACTTTCTTTAAGTTTGCAAGATTTGCGGAATGGCAGACAGTATATCAAAAAGATAAAAATAACTATTCTTACAATATCAAAATAAGTAGTGAAAATTTACGGAGCTTTAATACTACAGAACCTGAGCAAACGGAGCAAAATGTTGGTACGAAAGTCGTTTTTAAGGAAATTCACGGTTTATCTCAAAATTATATAGAAAAAAAAGTGAAACCATTTTTAGAGGCCGAATTTGCATGGTTTTTAGAGCTAAAAGATGAGTTTAAGATTTTCGTAAATGGAGTAGAATTAAAATATTCAAATTTAATTGCTGATCTCGAAAATTTCGAGAAAATAATTGAAGATAAAGAAGGGAACAATATAAACTTTAAATGTAAGTATTTACGATGGACTAAAAGACTTAATACTGAATTTTCTTGTTTTTATTTTTTAAATGAAAATTTAGAGTTAAGGAGTATTAAAACAACTTTGTTCAATAATAAAGGAGATGGCTTTTGGCATACAATAGTTATCGTAAATGATTTTTTTGATGAATTTATTTTAGAAAATTATGATGACAATGAGAAAACGTTAAAGTTATTTGATGATAACAATGATCGCTATATATATAGCGAATTATTAGATAAGTTAAATGCTTACTTAAAAATAAAAAGGAAACCGTTTTTGAAAATTCAAGCAAATAAACTAATAAAAAAATATGAAGAAGAAGATGTGTTTCCAAATTTTAGCAATAATAGTTGGGATAAAATTAGAAAAGATAAATTAGAGGAGCTGGTCAAAGGTGTATATGAACTTGAGCCTGCAATATTTACTAATTTAAATAAAGAGCAGAAGAAAATATTTCTTGAGCTTTTAAATTTACTTTTGGATAATGAAGAAAAAGATAGTTTAATCAAAATTATAGATGCAGTTGTCAATTTGAAAAAAGAAGAGCGTGAAGAGTTCGCTAAAATATTAGACTACACTAGATTAAGTTATGTGCTCAACACGATAAACTTAATAAAAGATAGAATTCAGACACTCGAAAACTTAAAACAGATAGTATTTAATCATGAGCTTCGTGCTAATGAAAGAGATCACTTGCAACAATTTATTGAAAAACATTATTGGATTTTTGGAGAAGAATACAGAATGGTCTGTGCTGAAGAGATTAAGTTTGAAGAGGCCTTGAGAAAATATATTTATATCTTGCGAGGTGTAGATGAAAAGACAATTATTGAACACTCAGACAAGAATAAGGAAATGGATTTATTCTTGGCTGGAACAGATTTTAGAGACGGAAAACCCCATAACTTAGTTATAGAGATAAAAAATCCAACAAGGGTTAAAAAGCTTGGTCATAAGGAATTAGGACAAATTAAACAATATATTGATGTTATTTTAAAACAAGATAAATTTAATGACAGTAACGAATTTTGGTCATTTTATTTAATAGGGCAAGATTATGATGATATTATAAAAAACGACATACGCAATCCTGATACAGGATTACTTCGTGATACAAATAATCATCGTCTGTATGTCAAGAAATGGAGTGAAATTATCAATGATGTTGAGCGAAGATTAAGGTATTTATTAGAAAAGCTCAAAATTGAAAGAAAGCAACTATCAGAGTCTAGCAATTTAGACGAAATAATAGATGAAATATCAAATAATAGTGCGGTTTTATAACATCTATCACTTATGAAATTCACTGAAGCAAAATTAGAAGATGCCTTTATACAACTGCTTGCAAAAGAGGGTTACATGTATAGTTGCAAAACAAACTTATAAATGACAATCCACAATAAAAATAATCGTAGGAGGTTCGCCTAAAAGGATATGATTATTCGCAGGCAGGATTGTATTTTATAACGATTTGTTGTCAGGGTAAAATATGTAGGTTCGGACACATTAAAAACGGTGAAATGATTTTGAATGATGCGGGACGAATGGTTGAAAAATGGTATTATGATTTGGAAAATAAATATCCCGATAAACGTTGCGATGAAATGGTGATAATGCCCAATCATTTTTATTGTATTATTGAAAATATGTCGAAAAAACCAGCACCAGTCGCCCATGTAGGGGCGCCCCTACGTGGGCGAACTCTAATGAACGACGTTACGGCATGGACAATAAAATATTCAACGCCCCGATTGGCAATGTCGTTGGATGGTTCAAAACAATGACCACAAACAAATACATAGACGGTGTAAAACAATTCGGTTGGGAACAATTCGATAAAAAATTGTGGCAACGCAATTATTACGATCACATTATACGTGACGAATAATCATATATCCGTATTTCTGAATATATTCGTAACAATCCTGCAAAATGGGTAGGCGATAAATTTTATCAATAATGAAGTGTTCAGAACATAAATTAGAAGATGCCTTTATATATACAACTGCTTGTACAAGAAGGTTACACGCATAGTATAGGCACGTCTGTGTCCGTTCCTTCGGATATGCCTGATAAGTAAGCAAATGACAGCACTGGTTCCTGTTATCGGGACTAGCTAGCGGGATTTCAAATCCCAGCGGCGGGCTGCTCAAGGTTTGTAAGTTTTAAGAGCATATCCACAAGGACGGGGCAATAATTAACTCTGAATTATATTAACCTTTTAATTGTTTTCTTATATCGAACTCACGTTAAATTATATTTGAAATTAAAAAAGAAACAGAAGATTTGATTAACAAAAATACCTATTAACCTAAGTTCGATTATTAAAACAGCGTTAATTAGTTTGATTTAACGGTTTCAAATTTCAGCGATGGTTTTTTAGGCAAAAAATGATATGCAATAATTGCAGAAACCAAGTTTGTTAAGAAATTGCCAAAGCTTCTATGTCTTGAATGTTTTATTTGACAGATATTTTTCGATTCATCATTAACTGTTTCTATTACAGATCGTTTTCTTAAATATAATTTTTTACTCATTGTCATTAGTGAATTTTTCATGTTGTTTCTAATTGATATCACTAAATGAATACCATCAAAAAAAGAGTTTCAAAAAGTTGTTTCCCGATATAACCTTTGTCTCCAAACAATTTTCCAAATACTTTTTTCAGGAAACCCTCATTTTTCAATGGGGCTCGGTTGTCTACATTAGCTTGATTTATGCAAAAATTGATGATTTCACCTTTGTCATTAATGATAATGTGGAGTTTAAAACCATAAAACCAGCCAACGGTTGATTTTCCGGTGGTTGCTAAACCTTTGAAAACTTTATTTCGTTTAATACGCTTATTAGAACAGACCCTAATAGGGGTAGAATCAACAAATGAGATGCCGGTACATGTACCCAAGCAACACGTTTTTGCAAATACAATCACAGGCATTAGATTAGCCTGCATTAGTTCAGTGAATCGGTTGTACGACACTGTCTTAGGAAATTCAGCAGTCATGTGTCTTTCAGCGCTATAAAGACACTAACTCTCGCCTTATTTTACAGCTAAAACATCAATAATTATTAATCGAACTCAGGTTAACAGTTTGATTTTATGAAGAAAATCACTAATCAGGACTCTACTGTAGAAACGATTAGGTATAATAGGTTACAGCAAAAAAGAGGAAAGAGAGGTAGATGTGGATTTTTGTTTTTTGCTACATATTGCAGATTAAGTAGCCTAAGAGAGGAGAAAGAAGTTTGAAATACATCTAAATGCATATCCATATCTCTTAACTTAAGGTTGTCAAAGTAAAAGATTTTATTATTGCTTTCAAAATGTGTTTAAAAAAAAGAAAAGGTTGTCTCACGACAACCCAATCTTAAATTAATCTTAAATCTAATACCATGAAAAACACGATGCAAAGATATGGTTTTTTATGTTATAAAACATGTTTTGCTATAAAAAACCGCATCATTTAACTTTAATTAACTTAAAATTGTGTTTTTGACTCTGTTTTTGGCTTGTTTATATGTTTTAAACAAGGGTATGAAGTATTTTGTTTATTTTTGTAGTCAAATATAAATAGCAATGAGAACAAGTTTTATTACAGACAGCAAAGAAATTGAAAAAATAATCAGCGAGCGCCAGGTTTGCTTCGTAGGGATGGTAGATGAGGATGGAAGCCCGTATGTTATTCCTATGAACTTTGGATATGTGGAGGGAAAAATAATCCTCCATTCCGACCCGAACGGAAAGCACGTGAAGCTCCTCGAAAAAGATAACCGCGTATGTGTAACTTTCTGTACCGAAAACAACCGGATTTTCTATCAGCACTTGGATGTGGCGTGCAGCTACAGCATGGAGTCAAAAAGTGTGCTTG
>JAAYSS010000049.1 GCA_012518275.1 Bacteroidales bacterium | reverse complement strand
TGCCGACCCGAAATTGCTCGTTGGTTCCATTAACATTGACCCAATCAACAGAATTCTTCTGAAAGGTAAAGATTTGAATAGAGAA
Source organism: Bacteroidales bacterium (assembly GCA_012518275.1). Lineage (GTDB taxonomy): Bacteria > Bacteroidota > Bacteroidia > Bacteroidales > Paludibacteraceae > UPXZ01. The sequence continues at coordinate 101,612 of JAAYSS010000049.1, read as the reverse complement.
TCTATGTTTGAAAAAGTGAAATCTGTAGTTGTAGCTGCATCCGAACTCCCATTTTACAAGGTGATTGGGGTAAATGCCGTTACGTTAAATAATGCCGGCGCTTTTTGCGCGCAAGAATTAGGTTATGCGTTGGCTTGGGGAAATGAATACTTATCTACTTTAGTGGAAAATGGCGTAGATAAATCCTTGGCTGCCAAAAAAATTAAATTTAATTTTGGGGTAGGGAGCAATTACTTTATGGAAATTGCCAAATTCCGTGCTGCAAGGCTTCTGTGGGCTCAAATCGTAATGGCTTATCAACCCAAATGTCAGCACGAAGACTGTTCGAACAATAAACCCGATGGACTTTGCCGTTGTTCCGCTAAAATGCGTATTCATGCTGAAACTACCCAGTTTAACATGACTATTTTTGATGATTATGTGAATATGCTTCGTACTCAAACTGAAGCCATGAGTGCAACCATAGCTGGCGTGGATAGCCTTACCGTGCTTCCTTATGATATCTCTTATAAAAATCCGGGTGAGTTTTCAGAACGTATTGCTCGCAATCAACAGTTGTTGTTGAAAGAGGAAAGTAACTTCGATAAAGTGATTGATCCGAGCGCCGGTTCTTATTACATTGAAACATTAACAAAAGAGATTGCCGAACAAGCTTGGGCTATTTTTCTGAACGTGGAAGATGATGGAGGATTTTTTGAAATGGTAAAAAAAGGTACCATTCAAGAAGCAATTAAAACTACTGCAGCCAATCGTTTCAGAGATGTTTCGAGCCGTAAAGAAGTGTTAGTTGGAACAAATCAATTTCCAAATTTCACAGAAAAAGCATTAGGAAAAGTAAAAAATGGTGAGACCAAGATAGCGCATTCTGGATGCTGTTGTGGTGATGAACATCAAGGTGATGTGGAAATTCTTGAGCCTGTCCGTGGAGCCAAAGAATTTGAAGCTCTTCGATTTGCAACTGAAAAATCAGGTAAAACTCCCAAAGTATTTATGCTTACCATCGGAAACTTGGCAATGAGATTGGCTCGCGCTCAATTCTCGTCAAATTTCTTTGCTTGCGCAGGATATGAAATTATTGACAATCTTGGCTTTGAAACAGTAGAAAAGGGCGTTGATGCCGCACTGGATGCCAAAGCTGACATTGTAGTACTTTGTTCCAGTGATGATGAGTACGCAGAATTTGCACCGCAGGCTTATGACTTATTGAAAGACAAAGCCCTGTTTGTAGTGGCAGGCGCACCGAAATCTATGGACGAACTAAAAGAAAAAGGTATCGAACATTTTATCCACGTACGTTCTAACGTGTTGGAAATGTTGCAAGAATTTAATGCAAAACTGCTGAAGTAAATTTTTGGTTCTCTAGGCAAGAATTTAGGGTCAAAGTAATTAATTACTATACTAAAGAATTAGATTTGTTTTTCTTCTAATTGGAGAAACAGAGATGACTGTTAACTATAAAATTTTTTTATGAGGAAAACTTTCAAAGATTGGGTTATAGCCACTAGACCTTGGTCTTTTCCGGCATCTACAATGCCTGCATTGGTAACAATTTCGTACGTTTTTTATGTGAATAAAATTGCTCCTATGCATGTTAACTGGATGTTTGGTATTCTTGCGTTTTTTGGAGCAGTCATATTTCAGGCTTCTGGAAATTTAATAAGTGATTTCTTTGATTTTAAATATGGTGTTGACCGTAAAGAGTCGTTCGGTTCAAGTCGGATGTTGGTAGAAAATGTTTTCCTCCCAAAAACAATTCTGACTTTTGGATGGATTTTGTTGATAATCGGATGTGTTTTAGGATTGATCCTGGCCTTTAACTCATCCTATAATTTGTTATGGATTGGAGCTATTGGTGTTTTAAGCACGCTGTTTTATTACAAATTAAAGTATGTTGCTTTGGGCGATTTAACCATTATGATTGTATATGGTCTTTTGATAGCTCTTGGTACCTATTTGGTAATGACGGGTACGTTGGAATGGAGAGTTTTATTGATTGGTTCTTCTTTAGGTTTTTTGATTGTAAACATTCTACATGCAAATAATATGCGTGATATACGCGATGACAGAAGTGCTAATATTAAAACACAAGCAATGATTCTTGGCATTAAGAATTCAATTCTACAATATATCCTGTTGGGTATTGGAGCATATTTGCTTATAATTACGTTGGTAATACTTGAAATTTTACATCCGCTATGCTTGATTGTATTGCTTTCCTTACCTTTATTGGTAAAGAATATTAAGGAAATACGAACTGCAAAAATTGATAAACCGAAGAACATCAAAGATATGGATGGCAAATCAGCACAATTAGTAATTGTTTTTAGTTTATTGCTGATTATTTCGAATTTTGTGGCTGGCTTTATTGTTGGAAGTTAGAATATTCGTGTTGGTGTTACCAAATATAAAAAAATAACTACATGAAACACACTCTGAAAGAATGGTTTATTCTTACGCGTCCTTGGGGATACGTATTATCAATCATGCCGGCGTTATTAGCGGTTGCGTATGTATTTTACGAAAACAGTATAATGCCCATGAGTGTGAATTGGTGGTATGGGGTTTTAGCCGTTATTGCTTCGCCAATTTTACAAGCAGGTGGCAATATGATGAGCGATTATTACGACTACAAGCATAACGTGGATAGAGAAGAAACCTACGGCTCGAGTCGAATGCTGGTTAACAAGCAATTCAAACCGAAAGAAGTGTATTGGTTTAGCATTGTTTGCATGGTAATCGGTAATTTAATCGGACTTTATTTGATGTTCAATACATCGTATCACTTGCTTTGGATAGGAATAATAGGACTTATCGGCTCATATTTCTATTTCTTTATGAAATACCGAGCGCTCGGTGATTTGAATATTTTTATTATATACGGACAGCTAATTTCATTGGGTACTTATTTGGTTCTGACCAATAGGTTGAATTGGGAAATATTGTTGGTGGCTGCTGCTCCGGGATTATTGATTGTTGCCGTGCTTCACGCCAACAATACCCGAGATATAAAACATGATCGAGAAGCAGAAATTAAAACTCTTGCAATGGTTTTGGGAATAAAAGGCTCGATTGCATATTACAATATATTATTGGTCGGAGCTTATGTGCTGATTGCTCTCTCTGTGATTTTAGGAATTCAACATTGGATTACATTAGTTACATTTCTGTCATTCCCGATGTTGTTGAAATTGATAAAGCAGATGCGTACGGCGGATATAGATAAACCAGAAAATATCAAGCGATTGGATGAAGCAACCGCTCAGTTGGTCATGGTTTACCTGCTGTTGCTTGTTGCAGGAAATTTTGTGGCGGGGATAGTATGAGTAACAAGAAAATAATACTTCCTATTTTGATTGCCGCAATCTTGTGGTTCCTAATGTTTTCTATTTGGACAAAACACTTGTTCAACTTTTGGATTGGGATTGCGGTTTCTGCTTCGATATTGATGCTGACAGCCATCGTGCTTCGTAAAGATATTCTGAAACAGTTTCAATGGAGCTTGAAATCTGTCGGCATTGGGTTGCTTTCAGCCGCTGTGCTTTGGATGGTATTTTACTTGGGAGATTATTTTTCGAGTTTAATATTTGATTTTGCAAGAGAGCAGGTCGATGGAATATACGCATTGAAAGAAGGGAAAAACACAAAGCTGATAGCGCTTGGACTGCTTTTCATCATGGGTCCGGCTGAAGAAATTTTTTGGCGGGGATACGTGCAGCAAAATTTCATTGACAAGTACGGCGAGTGGGAAGGATTTGTTTTTGCAACGCTGATATACGCTCTGGTGCATATTTGGAGTTTTAATTTCATGCTTGTAATGGCTGCACTTGTGTGCGGCATTTTCTGGGGACTAATGTATCGATACAACAAGAACTTGGTTCCGTTAATCATTTCACACGCCGTATGGGATGCCGCGGTATTTATCTGGTTCCCGATTTTATGAGAGAAAGGAACAAAGAGCAGTGAACAAAAATCAAAGTCATATGTCTTTGTTCTTTATTCTAAAAGTCTAAAAAAATTAATGTACACGAACAAACCAAGTGGCAAAAGCGTCTTTGTTTCTTGTTCTTTGTTCTAAAAGTCTAAAAAATAATGAAACCAAATTTTAAAGAAATTGACATTCAAAACTTCGTAGCGAGTGCCGTAGCACCCGAAATCGAAGGAAACTGGCACACGCCTGAACAAATCGACGTGAAACCGAGTTACACAAAGGAAGACCTGGAAGGATTGGAGCACTTGAATTATGCAGCCGGAATTCCGCCATATTTACGCGGTCCGTACAGTACGATGTATGCGATGCGTCCTTGGACAATCCGTCAGTATGCCGGATTTTCCACAGCCGAAGAAAGTAATGCTTTTTACCGCCGTAACCTTGCTGCCGGTCAAAAAGGACTTTCTGTGGCGTTTGACTTGGCTACGCATCGCGGCTACGATGCCGATCACGAACGTGTAGTGGGTGATGTGGGAAAAGCCGGAGTTTCCATTTGCTCTGTGGAAGATATGAAAGTGTTGTTCGACGGAATTCCATTAAATAAAATGTCCGTTTCGATGACGATGAACGGAGCTGTACTTCCGATTATGGCATTTTACATCAATGCCGGGCTGGAGCAAGGTGCTAAGTTGGAAGAAATGGCAGGAACTATCCAAAACGACATTTTGAAAGAATTTATGGTGCGTAACACCTATATTTATCCACCGAAATTCTCCATGAAAATTATTGCCGATATTTTTGAATATACGTCGAAGAACATGCCGAAGTTCAATTCAATTTCTGTATCGGGATATCATATGCAAGAAGCTGGAGCAACGGCAGATATTGAGTTAGCTTATACGCTGGCAGACGGGTTAGAATACTTGCGTGCCGGGATGAATGCCGGACTGGATGTTGATGCTTTTGCACCGAGAATTTCGTTCTTCTGGGCTATAGGAATGAACCACTTCATGGAAATTGCCAAAATGCGTGCGGCTCGTATGCTTTGGGCTAAAATCGTAAAACAGTTTAATCCCAAAAATCCAAAATCAATGGCATTGCGTACGCACTCGCAAACATCAGGTTGGTCATTAACCGAGCAAGACCCATACAACAACGTGGGACGTACTTGCATTGAAGCTATGGGAGCTGCACTGGGGCATACACAATCCTTGCACACCAATGCGCTGGATGAAGCAATAGCTTTGCCCACCGATAAATCGGCACGTATTGCTCGCAATACACAGATTTATTTCCAACAAGAAACCGGTGTAACTCGTCATGTGGATCCTTGGGCCGGTTCTTACTACGTTGAAAGTTTGACCAATAAAATTGCAGAAAGGGCTTGGGAACTGATTGAAGAAGTGGAAAAATTGGGCGGAATGGCAGCAGCTATTGAAACGGGTATTCCAAAAATGCGTATCGAAGAAGCGGCTGCACGTACGCAAGCGCGTATTGATAGTGGTGCACAAAAAATTATCGGTGTAAACGAGTATCGTCTTGAGAAAGAAGACCCGATTGACATCTTGGAAGTGGACAACACGGCTGTACGCGAACAGCAAATAGCTCGTTTGAAAGAATTGCGTGCCAATCGTGATGACGAAGCCGTACAAAAAGCGTTAGATGCACTTACCGAATGTGTCCGTACAGGCAAAGGAAACTTGCTGGAGCTGGCAGTGGAAGCTGCTCGCGTGCGTGCATCATTGGGAGAAATATCATATGCCTGCGAAAAAGTCGTAGGACGTTATAAAGCAACAATTAGAACAATTTCAGGCGTGTATTCATCAGAAACTAAAAACGATGCGGACTTCAAACGTGCCACGGCACTAACAGAACAGTTCGCCCAAAAAGAAGGACGTCGTCCGCGCATTATGATTGCCAAAATGGGGCAAGACGGACACGACCGCGGTGCAAAAGTAGTAGCCACGGGTTATGCCGATTGCGGATTTGACGTGGATATGGGACCCTTATTCCAAACCCCGCCCGAAGCGGCTAAGCAAGCTGTTGAGAATGACGTGCATGTGTTGGGCGTATCTTCGCTTGCAGCAGGACATAAAACCCTTATTCCACAAGTGATGGATGAGTTAAAGAAACTCGGACGTGAAGACATCATTGTGATTGCAGGCGGAGTGATTCCGGCACAGGATTACGATTTCCTTTACAAAACCGGCGTAGCAGCCATTTTCGGACCGGGAACATCCGTAACGAAAGCTGCAATTACAATCATGGAAATTTTGCTGGAAGAGTAAGGGAAAGAGAATAAAAATACGACTTGAAGCTGTTTCAAAATTCATTTTGAGACAGCTTTTTTATGTATGAGTGCCTATTTTGGTTGTTTTTTGATAAAAAAACACAATATTTGTAAAAAACAGCTCATAAATATCCTTCTTAAAATCAATTTATCGTATTGTAAATACACGTTATTGATTTCAAGTTTTCTATCAAAATATAAATGAAATCTACTATTGTTTAACCTTATAAAAAAAATAAAAATGTATTGGACATTAGAATTAGCATTAAGACTTGAAGATGCACCGTGGCCTGCAACCAAAGAGGAGTTGATTGATTTTGCAGTCCGAACGGGAAAACCCATGGCGGTGATTGAGAACCTACAAAAGCTTGATGATGATAATGAGGTTTACGAAACAATTATAGATGTTTGGCCCGATTTTCCTACAAAAGATGATTTCTTTTTTCATGAAGATGAATAAAGTATTATGAGAAGTGATTTTGGTTACTCTTTTTATCTTAGAAATTATTTTGTAAAAAACAAGTCTGGCTAACGCCGATTTTTTTAAAATCCATACTGAAAATATAAAAACATCATCTATCCTTGCTCAACCAAACCGAAAAAAATCGTTATTCATATCAGATTTTAGGTAAATAAATGTAAATAATCTAAAAGTGTGTGAAAATACACCTGTTTTGTTTCATTTAAAAATGAGATTATCGTATTAATGGGTATTATTTTTTAAAATACTATTATAATACATGAAATCAACAAGAAGCAAAATAGACAAGCAAGATTTAGAGACTCGTTTTGGGCATGAGTATGATAGCATTGGAACTTTACAATCAGGAATTGCAAAAGTAAAGCGGGGCGGAATGTTTGGAATAATCAATAAAAGCGGTAAGCTACTCGCCCCATTGGAGTATGAATATATTTCTGATTTTCGTACGAAGTTAGCTGTAGCCGAAAAAAATGGTAAATACTGTTTGCTAAACACTAAAGGAGAAGAGGTTACTCCCTGTGTTTATGAAAGTATGGAGGAACGTTGGTATGGAGATTCGAAAGTCCCTGATTTTTCTTATGGATTACTAAAGGTAGGTTTTGAAGGAAAATTCGGATTTATCGATAAGAAAGGTAAAATAAAGATTCAAGCTGTTTATGATCAAGCGGAGAATTTTGTAAGTCCGGGACAATCATGGGCGTGCAAAGGTGGAAAATGGGGGATGATTAACGCGAAAGGTGAAACCATTATCGATTTTATTCTTGATGAAATACATTTTGAAAGGAAAGATATCGGATATATTGTTGTTACTCTGAACGGGAAAGTTGATGTGGTTGATTATTCAGGGAATATCCTAAGTAACAGCGATTTGGAGGAAATGCATCAGGAGAAAAATAAGCGTAAGCAGTAGAGTGCCTAAAAATAGAAGAAACCTTTCAGTTCGATCGAAATGAAAGGTTTCTTTTTGTTTTACATTGATTTAATTTAATATCTTTTACATTTCTTTCTCGGCTTTGTCTTTAACGCTTTTTTGATGGCGGGCGTCACCATGGCTTCCATTACATCGTATCCGGCGGAAGTGCAGTGCACGCCGTCGGTAGTGTATTCGGCTTTCATGGCGTTCTTTTCATCCGCCATAGCGCTGAAATAATCCAAGTAAACCACCCGTTTTTTAGCTGCATAAGCTTTAATCATTGCATTGAGCTGTGGAATTTTAATGTAAGGTTTCATTCCCTTGCGCCAGCGGTATTCGTATGCAGGAAGTACGGAACAGAGCACCACGCGGATGTTGTTGCTTATGGCTAACTCGGTCATGGATTTGATGTTGTCCATAATCATATCTAAGGTGGCTGGTCCGGTATTCCCGGCAATGTCGTTGGTTCCGGCAAGGATTACCACCACTTTCGGTTTTAGGTTGATAACATCTTGACGGAAGCGAAGCACCATCTGTGGTGAAGTTTGTCCGCCAATGCCGCGACAGATATTGCCCGTGCTGCTGTGGAAAAACTCGGGGTGCGTTTTTATCCAGCCTTCTGTTATAGAATTACCCATAAACACCACGCGGTCACGTGCAGGGGCTTTCATAATGGAATCGTTCTGGGCTTGGTACCGTTTCAGATTAGGCCAATCTTGTGCATAGATAGTTATCGAAAATAACGAAATGATAAGTACAAGGCTTATCCGAAATGTATTTTGCATCATTATAAATGTTTAAAAATCATCAATTTTACAAAAGTATAAATATCGGCGGAAACAAGCAAGGATGATGAAGGAATATTTATTACTCACGTTCGGTTCGGCTTGTTAGGAAATTCATCAGTATTTCGTTAAATTCTTTTGCATTGTCCATATTGGCACAGTGTCCGGCATTTTTTATGATGTGTAATTCGCAGTCAGGCTCATGCTGGTGCCACTCTTTGTTCGCAAGGATGGCTGCCGGCAGATCTTTTTCGCCTGACAAAAGAAGTAGCGGATAATTTTTGACGATATTTCGTTCGGCAATCAATTTATTCAGTCCTGACATCATGGCAAACGATTTTCGGGTAAAGAGCCGAGCGCTTTCGTAAAAGCGTTCTTGTTCCGTCTTGTTAATAACCGCTGTTGTTGCCACGTGCTTTCGGAAAGCATCCATCGAGAAAATCATTTTGAAAATCCATTTCAGAATCTCTTTTTGCTGGGCTTTCATGATTCCTTTTTGCTCTCGATTAATGTCGTATCCGCCTAAAACCGTCAGCGACAAGGTCTTTTCGGGATATTGCAACGCAAAACTTTGAGCCAAAAGCGAACCGACAGAAACGCCGACAATGTGGACTTTTTCGCAATTTTCTGTCTGCAAAATCTCTAAGATATGCATCGGTGTATCGGTCAATTTCTCGTTCGAGTGGCTAATGCCCGTCAGTCCGTGTCCCGGCATATCCAGCGTAATGACTTTAAACGTGGGAGAAAAATAATCTACCTGCTTGTCGAAACATCGGTGGTCGCCAAATGCTGGGTGCAGAAATACGATGGTTTCGGTGTTCTCGTTTCCGCTCACGAAATAATGAATCGAATAGTTCCCTTTTTTAAGCGTTTTATGTTCGATTGAAGCTTTTGGTTGCGAATCTCTATTCATCGTGATTTTTTATTGGTTTGTATTCGTTTCCATTCAGCATTGATTTCGTAATGCTTATCAGCCGTAGGCTTGATGGTGGCATTCCATTCATAGGTTTTGGGCCAGTTACGAAACACTTTAGCCATTCTGAATATCATTTTTGGTAAGAATCGATTTTTCGGATAAGGTTTCCATCCATCGGAAGGAATCATGGTCAGGTACACGGTTCCATTTTTGTTGCGAACAGAATACTTCCCCGACACCGTTCCCGTTTTTTCGTTGGCTACGAGTGAAAAACTGCCCGTGTGTTTCTCACCATCTTTCACATGGCGCACGTCGGGGAATGCGGGTGTGAATGACATTCTAACGGTTTGTTCAAACAACTCTTTTTCGATGCTTTCTATTTCCGGCTTGCCTTCATTGAAAACTATATTGTGTTGGACTTCATCTCGTTGAGCTTTTCCATTATGAATGGGCAATGCTTCCATTGTTCCCGAGAAATCAGGGTTGACGGTTACGGTAATCGGGTGGGGCGTGTAGCGTGAAAAATACATTTTCTTACCGTCCATCGGCATAAAACGGTCCATTTTATGGTTTTTGTTGCCAATTTGAATTTTTACTTCCGTGTCGGTTCGCCGTACGAAGTAAAAATCTTCCAGAAAGACCAGCATCAGTCCGGTTGGATTTTCAGAATTTGTTCCTACGGGAGCCAACAATCCGAACGGTTTGGTAGCACTTTTGTTTTGTTCATCAATTTTGAGCAAGATTTCTCGCCCTAAGATGTCAGTAAATACAGTAAATAAATGCAACCCTTTTTCAGAAAAGCGTAAGTAGGCGTTTTCAAGTAGTACGGCTTTCATGGCATGAGTACCTTGCCCTAAATCATCGTAATCAGACGCTTTTAGTTGCAGATGCGGCTGATAGTAAATGTCCGTTTTTCCGTCGGCTCGGTAGCCGATGATAAGCATCCCTTCTCCGTGCTTGTTTTTGAGCAACTGCGGCTCAAAACCGATGTAAATGCTGTCCGGGTCTTTTTCGATATTAACTAATGCTAGTGCCTTTAACTCGTCGGTCTTGAAGGTAAAAGGAGATAGAATGGCTTCTTGTGCCATAAGTAAAACGGTGTTTAGTGCTAATAAGAAAATGATAAAAGGTTTTTTCATCTTTTTTGTAATGTTTCCTTTCGCGTGTTTAGGATTTATTTTTCAGCATCTTGGAGAGTAAGCATGTGTGCTATTTGTTTTTTGCGAATATACAACAATTTTTTTCTATCTGAAAAGGAAAAATTCATTTATATTTGCACAAAGAATAGGTTTGATTGTTTTGTCAAACTTATTACAAAAAGAAGAATAATTAAGTAAAAGTTGGGAATAAAGCACCATTTATTTTAGAAAAAAGATTAACTTTGCATGAAACCAAAAGAATTATTAAAAATGAAAACAAGACTTAAAATAGCTTTGGTGGCACATGATGCACGTAAAGCAGACATGGTAGAATGGGCGGTTTATAATTCCGATATGCTTTCGCAGCATAGATTAATTTGCACGGGAACTACCGGGTTGCTGATTCAACAAGCATTTGAAGAAGCCGGTGTAGATGCAGAGATAGAACGAAAAAGCTCCGGCCCAATGGGCGGTGATGCAGAAATTGCTGCGATGGTTGTGAACAAACAGATTGACTTTTGTATATTTCTTATCGATGATTTGAGCGCTAACCCGCATGATGCAGATATTCAGATGCTTTTGAGACAGTGCAGAATACATAATATCCCGATAGCTTGTAATCGTTATAGTGCCGATTTGATGATTACCAGTCCGCTTTGGGATGACAAAGAATACATTCCAAAAGCACCCCAATATGTTCCTTTCAAAAGAAAATAATCTAAAAATGATTTTTTTTGGCAGAATATAGCCGTTTAATTAAAAATGGCTATATTTGCATATCACAAATCAAGAAAAAACGGAACTTATAGCATTGGCAAAAAATACATCAAAAAAAGTGGAGACAAAGTCAATACTGATCGTAGAAGATGATATCACGTTCAGCCGTATGCTTCAGGCGTGGTTCAAAAAAAAGGATTATAAGGTTGTATCTGCGTCAAAAGCATCAGAGGCACGAAAAAGGATTAAAGAAGAAGTGCCTGATGCGGTAATTTGTGATTTGAGACTTCCGGGGGAAGATGGAATTTCTATTTTAGCTTGGATAAAAACTCACTACCCGAAAGTAGTCGTTATTATGATGACCAGCTATGCAGACATCCAATCGGCTGTAAGTGCAATTAAATTAGGGGCGTATGATTATATATCCAAACCGTTTAACCCCGAACAGCTTTTTTTGAAAATCAATGAAGCCTTTAGCGAAGAAGATGAACTGGAAGAGGAAGAAATCGGTTCGGAGAAAGATAAAAAACCCGTTACAAGTGGAAAATACGTGCAAGGAACAACGGAAGAATACGTCAAGCTTTATGAATACGTGGATCTTGTTGCACCTACTAAATTAGCCGTTTTGATAAAAGGTGAAAGCGGTGTGGGGAAAGAACATATTGCGCGGATGATTCACGAAAAAAGTTCCGTTTCATCGGGTCCATTTGTAGCAGTTGATTGCGGAGTGCTTTCAAAAGACTTGGCTGCCAGTGACTTGTTTGGTCACGTGAAAGGTGCGTTCACAGGCGCTTTGAATGATAAAACAGGATTTTTTGTGAGTGCCAATAAAGGTACGTTGTTTCTAGATGAAATCGGTAACCTTTCCATCGATGTTCAGACGCAGTTACTGCGCGCTTTGCAGGAGAAAAAGATAAAGCCCGTGGGGTCTGAAAAAGAAATCAAAGTGGATGTGCGAGTAATCACAGCCACTAATGAAGATATAGAATTCGCAGTTGACAACGGTTATTTCCGGCAGGATTTATTCCATCGCATCTGTGAGTTTGTCCTTGAAATCCCATCATTAAGAGAGAGTAAAGAAGATATTCCGAACTTTCTAAATCATTTCCTTAAAATTTCCAATAGAACTTTCCGAAAAAAAATTCTCGGTTTTTCACCCGAAGCCTTAGAAATTCTGGTAAACTATGATTGGCCCGGGAATATTAGGGAGTTGAAGAATATTGTTAACCGATTAGTACTGATTGAGACCGAAAAATACATCTCTGTAAAGTCGATACCCGACCATTTTAAACGCAAAAGGGAACAGACGGTGGAGGAACTGATACATAGCCAAGAAGAAAAAAAACAAATTGAAGACGCTCTTAAAATCACGCAATTCAATATTCTTCGGGCTGCCGCGCTGTTAAATATCGACACTAAAAAGTTATACACAAAAATGAAGTTGTATAACATTGTCCATGTCTAAATTTAACTTCTCTTCCAGAAAATTCAGGTTGATTGTCATAGTGGGATACATCATCCTTTTTTTACTATCAATCATCGGACTGGCTCGAATCAACAAAGAGCTTGTTAGTTTCTCTGAATTTAAAAATCCTTTCGAAGAGCGGAAAGAACTGAATGTGGTGAGTAACGCACTTGTAGCATTTTATGAATCGGAGAGTGTGCGTACTGTACTGCTTTCGGAGGAGTTTTACACACCGGGTTTACAGAAAGACATCAATAAACTCGACAAAAAAATTAGGGACTACATCGATACGTTATATACTATTTCCACAGACGGCTACGTTCATGCCAGCTTAGATACTGTAAAAACATTACTGGATGAGAAAAAACGCAATTTATCAGGAATGATTGTCTTGATGGACTCAATCCGAAATCTGCCTTATAATCAGGTCCTTGTGTCGCAAACTTTTTCGAAAAGTGATAGAGAAGAACTCGATAATCTTGTCAGAGAAAAACTTATTCAAAGTCACGACACATCGTATTACATTAAAGAGCGTAGGTCTTTTCTTGAAAGATTAAAAGCTGTTTTTTCCAGTCAAGAAGATTCTACAAAAGTAGTTACGGTTACAGATAAATCGATAGAAGATTCGTTGGGAATCATGGAGCCTAAGATTTTGACCGATACGCTTGTCAAATACTTCAGTGATAGAAATGACAGGAACGACAGACGAAAAATAGCTTTACTTACTAAGCTTTCAAGGCGACAAAACACCATGTTCTTGTATGACGAAATGCTGACGGATCAGATAAACAGCATTTTGAGAAGAATAGAAGATAAGGAAAAGAAAGCGATAATTGCATTAAATAATGAAAAAGCCGCGGTGCTTAAGCGTTCATCAAAAACTGTTTCACGCATTGCCACGGCTTCGTTATTCGTGTTGTTGCTTTTTATGTATCTTACTTACTTGCTCACAAATCGTAATCAGCGATACAGAGAGCAGCTTGAAAAAAGTAACAGACTGACGCAAAACCTTCTCAATGCAAAAGAGCGACTGTTGCTTATGATTTCTCACGACATCAAAGCGCCGTTAAGTTCTATCATCGGACACATCGAATTTATGTATAAGGAGCAGCTGCCTACCGAAGACAAAGAGCGACTCGACAACATGCGTAGCTCGTCGGAGCAGATTTTGGATTTATCCAACCGAATGATGCACTTCCAAAAACTTGAAAAAGGGATAGCAGAAATAAGGATAGTCCCGTTCAATCCTTATGTGCTGATAAACGATATTTACAAAAGTTTCATTCCTGCTGCCAAAAAGAAAAATTTATTTATCAAATTGAAAATATCTGACATGGAGCAAGGGCAGCTTTATGAGAGCGATCCGTTCATTATCAAACAGATACTCAATAACTTGATAAATAATGCGATAAAATTCACAGAAAAGGGAGGGATTTACCTTCATTCTTCGTTAGATTCTCACGCCAGATTGTTGAATATCTCTGTGAGAGACACTGGTGTAGGAATCAGTGAAGATGAGAAAGAAAAGATTTTTGAAGAATTTAGCAGAGGTGGCTCAGTGGAAACTCAGGAAATGATTGAAGGATTTGGGTTGGGACTTCCCATTGTTATAAAGCTGGTGGAATTGTTAAAAGGAAAGATGGAATTTAATTCAAAATTGGGCGAAGGAACCGAGTTTTTATTGCAAATTCCGTTAGAAGAATCAAAGGAAACTATTGAGATAATATCAGAAACCACTTCTGAAAACACGGAAAAATGTGATGAAAACTTAAATGCTGCACGTTTGCTTTGGATTGATGATGATGAGGGGTTGCTGAATCTTTATTCGAAATTTTTTGAACGAAAAGGCGCTCAGGTAACAAAGTGCCACGATTCGCACGCAGTTTTTGAACTGTTAAAAAACAATCATTTTGACTTGATCCTAACCGATATTCAGATGCCTAAAATCAATGGATTTGAACTCGTAGCAAAGATTCGGCAATTGGGTGGTTACTTTTCCGAAATTCCGATTGTGGCTCTTTCAGCCCGTACCGATATTTCAGAAAAAGACTTCAAATTGGCAGGATTTACAGCATTCGTAGCTAAACCTTTCTCATTAGAACATCTTCATAAAATTTCTTGTGAGCTGGTAAAAAACAATCAAGGACCTTCCTTTGAAGCCAATGAATCAGGAAAAGTACCGACGGCGGGATTTGATGCATTGATTGAATTTGTAAAGGATGACAAGGAAGTTTCTCTTGATATCTTAACCACTTTTTTGGAAGACAACTTAAAGAAAACAGCAGACTTGAAAACAGCAGCCGCTGAATCTGATTGGGATACGGTAAAATTTATTTCTCATAAAATGGTGCCGCTTATGACAATGATTGGCGCCGAGGAAGTGTTGCCCATTATTACCGAGTTTGAATCGGGTGTAAAAAGTCAAGAAAAGCTGGAAAAACTAATCCCAATGGTTGAAAAAATCAACAAGCAGGCAGAAAATTATATTGCTCAATTTCGCAACTCTTGATTTCGTGTAAATTCCATTAAAAATCATCAATTTACACCCTGATAAATTTCCTTTTTTCGTATTTTTTTCGTAAATTTGTATGTTTTTTGGATTAAAAAATCCGTAATAATTTCAAAGTAGAGAATGTTTTGTAATATTCTGATAAATAATCAGTTAATAAAATGACAGAAGAGCAAATTAGTGCATCAAGCGAACAGTATGGTGCAGGTAGTATTCAGGTCCTTGAAGGTTTAGAAGCAGTAAGGAAACGACCGGCGATGTATATTGGCGATGTGGGCGCAAAAGGATTGCACCATTTAGTTTACGAAGTGGTAGATAATTCCATTGATGAGGCGCTTGCAGGTTACTGCGATAAAATTGAAGTTACAATTAATGAAGATAATTCGATAACCGTTTTTGATAATGGGCGCGGTATTCCCGTGGATATGCACGAGAAAGAAGGCCGCTCTGCACTTGAAGTAGTAATGACGGTGTTACATGCCGGCGGAAAATTTGACAAAGGAAGTTACAAAGTTTCCGGTGGGCTTCACGGTGTTGGTGTTTCTTGTGTGAACGCACTTTCATCGTTTATGCGTGTGGAAGTTTCGCGAGACAAAAAACAATACGTGCAGGAATATTCTTGCGGACATCCGCAATTTGAAGTGAAGATGGTTGGCGATACTGAAGCTCAAGGTACAAAAGTTACTTTCCTTCCGGATTCATCTATTTTTATCGATACAGTTTACAGGTACGATGTGCTCGCAAATCGCTTGCGGGAACTGGCTTTCTTGAACGCCAAAATCACGCTTACTATAACAGACAAACGGGAAAAAGATGAAGATGGAAACTATCGTACCGAAACATTTTTCTCGGAAGAAGGCTTAAAAGAGTTTGTAGCCTACATCGATGAAAGTCGAGAAGACTTGATTGAAAATGTTATTCATATTTCAACTGAAAAAAATGGTACTCCGGTAGAAATTGCCATGATTTACAACACTTCTTACAATGAGAACGTTCACTCGTATGTAAATAACATCAATACGATAGAAGGTGGGACTCACTTGACCGGATTCCGAAGGGGCTTGACTCGCACGCTTAAAAAATATGCAGAAGACAATAAACTGCTTGAAAAGCTTGAAAAACAGAAAATTGAAATTAGCGGTGATGACTTCCGAGAAGGATTGACAGCTGTAATTTCCATAAAAGTTGCAGAGCCACAGTTTGAAGGTCAAACAAAAACCAAACTTGGAAATTCAGATGTGATGGGCTCCGTGGAAATGGCAGTAAGCGAAGCACTTGGAAATTATCTTGAGGAAAATCCGAAAGATGCCCGCACAATTGTAGATAAAGTGGTGTTGGCTGCAACAGCCCGCCATGCAGCACGCAAGGCACGCGAGCTCGTCCAGCGTAAATCACCGCTTTCCGGTGGCGGATTGCCGGGAAAATTGGCCGATTGTTCAAGCAAAGACCCGGATAAATGCGAACTTTTCCTGGTCGAAGGGGACTCAGCGGGCGGAACAGCAAAGCAGGGGCGTAGTAGAGAATTTCAGGCAATCCTTCCGCTTCGCGGAAAAATTTTGAATGTAGAAAAAGCGATGCCGCACAAAGTGCTTGAAAATGATGAAATAAAAAACATTTATACGGCACTTGGTGTAACAATCGGTACAGAAGAAGATAGCAAGGCATTGAATATGACTAAGCTAAGATACAAGAAAATTGTGATTATGACTGATGCCGACGTGGACGGAGCACATATCGCCACGCTTCTGATGACGTTCTTTTTCCGTCATATGAAAGAAGTTATTGAGCAAGGTTATCTTTATATCGCTACTCCGCCGCTTTACTTGATGAAAAAAGGGAAAACGGAAGAATATTGCTGGAATGAACAACAGCGACAAGCATTTATTGATAAATACGGTAACGGTAGTGAATCGGGAATCACCATTCAGCGCTACAAAGGTCTTGGTGAAATGAATGAAAATCAGCTTTGGGAAACTACAATGAATCCGGCTAGACGTACTTTGCGTCAGGTAACAATTGATAATGCTGCTTCAGCCGATCATGTGTTTTCAATGCTTATGGGTGATGACGTAGCACCGCGCCGCCAATTTATTGAACAAAACGCTACTTACGCAACGATTGATGCCTAAAAAGACAAAAGCATAGATGAGAAAAATTGAATATTTGGCAAATCCGGATATTCAATTTTTTGATTTAAAGTGGTTAAGATTATACTACATTCTGTTTTACATCGTTTTATATTTAATTAAAATGAATATTTGTGTATTTTGCTCATCCAGCAATAATGTTGCTGCGGAATATAAGGAAATGGCGAAAGCCTTCGGGCGCCAAATAGCCGAAAGTGGTCATGTACTTGTGTACGGTGGCGCCACCGGTGGTTTAATGGATGCTGTGGCAGAAGGAGCTGCAGAAAAGAACGGAGAAACAATCGGAATAATTCCCGAAACAATAATTCGCTCAAACCGACTCAGCAAACTGCCGACTCAACAAATTATAACATCCGATATGAATGAACGGAAGAAAGAGATGAAAAAAATTGCAGATTTGTTTGTGGTTCTTCCCGGAGGATTTGGCACTTTGGATGAAATGTTTGACGTGGTGGCTGCCGGCACGGTGGGCGAGCATAAGAAACCGCTTATTTGTCTGAATTATAAGGGGTTTTATAATAGCTTGATAGAGCTGATAGATGAGATGAGAGCAGGGTTTTTTATTCCAAAAGATGAGATATATAAACCGATTTTTGTGAATTCACCGGAAGAATGTTTGGCGAGAATTAAAGAGTCGCATGTTTGATGACGTTGATTTTATGAAGTTTATTAGTCTGTGTTCTGAACATCTAAATGTCTATTAAATGAATTTATTTTGGAAGAAACTTTTTCGCATTTTACAGCCTACATCCATATTTGAAAAAAAAATGGATGCAGTTCAAATTACTTCCGATGGTGATGAATACGATTTTTCTGCAGATGAACTTCAATACAAGGCAAGGTTGGAAGAATTTGTAAATTCAGCTGATTTTAGAGAGAAAAAAGAACTTTACCGCACCAAAAAATACAAAGATACGGATGAACATCGCATTATGCGTCAGTATGAAAAACTACTGAACAGTGCCGATATTCGACTTTATTACGAAACCAAAAACTCCGCTTTATTGAAGGAATATCTTGATTTTAAGTCCAATCCGGAATCACTAAATCTGAAAGACTTGTCAATTTCGGAAGTTTCTGCAAAGATTGATAAACTTAAACTTTTCGAACAATCCAAAGAATACAAAAACTACACTCAATATCACGATTCCTTGGCTATTAGGGAGTTTGAAGAGCTGAAAAAGAAAATATCCGAACCTGAATTTCAGCAATCGAATGCATTTTGGGCAAACCCGGACCGTTGGGAAACAACACCCGAATATCGCTTAGAACAGCGCTATCTGGCGTTGGTTGGTGAAAAGATTTCAACCGGCAGAAGGAGAAACAAAACGTCTATTTTTAAGAAATATAACTCAGTTAAATTGACTTTTTATGAACGATTTGACTGGCTAAAACTAGAAGACTCTCGCTGGTCACCTGGTTTTCATTCAGGAAATTCTCGTTTGATTGGTAATTATTCATTCACAAATGAGCATCAATCCAATAACAATGGACAGAACGTGGCCGTATCAGAAGGAGTTTTGACGATTCATACGGTTGAACTTCCGAATCGTTCGCTTGCTTGGGACGTTCAAAAAGGATTTGTAGAGAAAGATTTCAAATGCACATCAGATGTGATTCAAACATCTGCCACCTTCAAACAAAAATATGGAGTTTTTAGTGCGAAAGTTCGTTGTAGCGGTACTTTGCATCACGCTCTATGGCTCAGTGGCGACAGAAAACTTCCGCACGTTAATATCTTCCATTTCAACGGCTCTAAAATCACGATAGGTAATGCTAATCAGCATAAAATAGACGGTGTGGAGATTACCGGAATTTCAGAAAATCGGTATTACATCTATACGCTGGAATGGACGCCTCGAGCTTTGATTTGGTATGTAAACAACGTGGAAGTATATCGGACAAATGAAAATGTCCCGCACGAAGCTCTTTATATCGGTATTAACTCATTTATTCCCAGTAAAATGGAGCCGACATTCGGGAAGTTTGAAGTGGAATGGATAAAAGTGTTTGATGTGAGAGAGTAGAAATAGAATTTGAGCAAAAGAAAATCTAAATTATGCAAGAACCAAAAATAATAGCAGAAATAGGCTGTAACCATAAAGGCGAAATGGATATAGCGCACGAGATGATAAAAACAGCAGCCATGTTTTGCAAGGTAGATGTTGTGAAATTTCAGAAAAGAAACAACCGAGAACTTCTATCCGAAGCGGAATATAACGCCCCACATCCTAATCCGTATAATTCGTACGGTGAAACTTACGGCGAACATCGGGAGTTTTTGGAGTTTTCGCTCGAACAACATCAGCAGTTGCAAAATTGGTGCAAAGAATACGGAGTGGAGTATTCCACATCGGTTTGGGATGTAACCTCAGCGAAGGAAATAACCTCATTACAGCCTAAGCTTATCAAAGTTCCTTCTGCCTGTAATTTGAATCGGGCGCTTTTGGAGTACTTGTGCGAACATTTTGATGGTGAAATCCATGTTTCATTTGGAATGACGAATAAGGCGGAAGAAGCGCAGATTGTAGATTTCTTCGTAGAAAAAAACCGCAATAAAGATTTGGTTATTTACGGTTGCACATCCGGTTATCCGGTTCCGTTTGAAGATGTGTCGTTGCTTGAATTGAAAAGACTTCGTCAGCTTTATGGAGAAAAAGTAAAAGGGATCGGGTTCTCGGGACACCACTTGGGCATTGCGGTAGATTCTGCTGCAGTTGCGCTGGGAGCAGAATGGGTTGAAAGGCATTTCACGTTGGATAGAACTTGGAAAGGAACAGACCATGCGGCATCATTGGAGCCTGACGGGATGCGTCGGTTAGCCAGAGATTGTAGAGCGGTTTTCAAGGCTCTTACGTACAAAAAAACTGACATTTTGGACATTGAGAAAGTGCAACGTCAAAAATTAAAGAAAAATCAAATACGATGGGAAAGCGAGAAATAATAGCATTTGTGCCGGTAAGGGGCGGAAGTAAATCCATTCCACTGAAAAATATCAAACCGTTCTGTGGAAAGCCGTTGGTTTATTGGGTATCTGCTGCTTTACAGGCGTCATCCAAGGTGGATAGAATTATCGTGGCAACAGATTCCGATGAAATTAGCGAAACAGTAAAATCGTTTCAACTTGATAAAGTTTCCATTTATCGGCGTTTGGCTGAAAATGCGACTGACACGGCTTCTACCGAAAGCGTCATGCTGGAATACATCAGGGCTGCCGATTTGGAAGATGACACGGTAATGATTTTGGCGCAGGCTACTTCGCCGCTGACGCAGACCGTGCATATTGACGAAGCGTTGGACTTGTATGAAAATGAAAATTATGATTCGCTGCTTACGTGTGTTGTAAATAAGCGTTTCTTTTGGAATAAAGACGGCACAAGCCGAAACTACGACTATAAAAACCGTCCTCGACGACAGGATTTTAATGGTCAATGGATGGAAAACGGTGCATTTTACATCAACTCGGTAAAAAATATCAAGCAATTTAAAAACCGATTGAGCGGGAAAATAGGAATTTACGAAATGCCTATCTACTCTGCCTTTGAAATTGATGAAGAAGATGATTGGATAATTCTCGAAAAGCTGATGAACAGGCATGTTTTGTCTCAGCGTCCGATGCAGAAAGTGAAACTTTTTCTTTCGGATGTGGATGGAGTACTTACCGACAGCGGCATGTTCTACGGCGAATCCGGTGAAGAGTCAAAAAGATTTAATACGCGTGACGGTATGGGTTTTAGTTTGCTTCGCAAGGCAGGAATTAAAACGGGGATTATTACCTCTGAAAGTAGGAAAATCGTTGAACGGCGTGCCGAGAAACTCAAAGTGGATTTCTTAAAACAAGGCGTTGCAGGGATAGGGAAGTTGGAAGCAGCGCAGGAAATTTGCCGAGAAGCAGGTGTTGATTTAAGCGAAATATCTTACGTGGGCGATGATCTAAACTGCTTTGAATTACTCTCAAATGTCGGACTTCCCGCATGTCCTGCTGATGCAGCCGATGAAATTTTATCCATTCCGGGCATCAAAGTTCTATCCAAAAAGGGTGGGGAAGGGTGTGTAAGAGAATTTATCGATGAGATATTGCGTTCTGAGCAATAACTATTCAAGGCGCAATTACTTCCATAATCTTATCGGTTGCTCCGCAGTTTCCGTGCGTGTATTCAAAGGCTAATTTGCTAAGTGCGTTTAATTTTTGGTCGTTGAACTCAAGCGTTGAAAACCACGCATCCAGTTCTTCAAAATTACTGATTGAAGTGCAAGCACCCAATTCAACCATTTCAATTCCCGGACGGTTTTTGGCATAATTAGGTCCGAAAACAGCCGGCATTCCATAAACCGTGGCTTCGATTACACTGTGTATTCCCAAATCGAATCCACCGCCGATAAACGCCCAATCTCCATATCGATATAGCTTTGCAAGTATCCCGATAGTGTCCACAATCACTACTTGCGTGTTGCTAAAATTGGTATTTTTATCACATTCAGAGTAAAGTTTTGCTTCGCGATTGGTCTCATTTATCATTTTCAGCATGGGCGTTTTGTCCATTTCGTGCGGAACAATCAGAAACTTTGTTTTCGGGTGGGCGTTAATCAGTCGTTGTAAAAGTGAAAATTCAGTTGAATCTACCACGCTCCCGGCGATGAAAATTTTGTCGTTCTGCTTAAAATTCTCAATGATTTCATCCTTCCATTCTGTTTCAAAAATAGCTTTCACACGGTCAAATCGTGGGTCTCCGGCTTGTACGACTTGATTTATACCGATAGCATTCAAAAGCTCCACAGAATCGGCATCTTGTACGAAAATAGTGTCAAACGTTTTTAGCGCTTTTCGAAACGGACATCCGTACCATTTGAAAAATCTGGAATTTGGAATAAAACGTGCCGAAACAACATAGGTTTTAATCTCTCTTTTTTGAAGTTCGACTAATAAATTGAGCCAGAATTCGTATTTAATAAAAACGGCAATTTTGGGATTTAGAGCATCCAAAAAGTCTTTCACGTGGCTTGTTATGTCAGTAGGTAAATAGAAAACCCCATCGACAAAAGGGTAATTTTTGTGCGCTTCATAGCCCGACGGCGAAAAAAAGGTTACGATTATTTTGAATTTAGGATGTTCTTTCCGAAAACGTTCTATCAGCGGTTTGCCTTCTTCAAACTCTCCGTAAGATGCGGCATGAAACCAGATTACTTCATCTTTCGGACGGATAACTTGTGAAATCCTTTCCGCAAGATTTTTGCGCCCGTTAACCCATAGCCGCATTTTTTTATTCCAAAGTGAAGCAATTTTCACACCGAATAAAGCTGTGTAGGCTATAAAATTCATCCACCACATATTGAAGTCTCGTTTAAGTGTAAATCGTCAGTCGTTTTCAGCATTAACATCAATGTCATACCAAAAATAAGTGAAAACTGAGAAGTTAGAAACACATCGAAAATAGATTGGTTTAAAAACAATATTAGAATAAGAATCATCATCCATTTCCGATTTTTATCTACCAATGTCAACGGATAAAAATAGATGAAAAGCAGAAGGATTATCCCGCCAATCCCAAATTCAAGTAATGTTTGCAAAAACTGGCTGTGGGGCTCAGTATAAAGCAGTCGGTCTTTTATTGTTTCTCGGTAATACCTGTATTCATCATCTTCGTTTTTCAGTAACTCGGTTTCAAAAAAGCTCTGTCCGTCGCTAATACCGTGTCCTAAAATAGGTTTTTGGGTGTAAATATTCCATGCGCTTTCCCAGATAAAAAGGCGTGGTTCTTTAGCCAAAACATTGCGTATCTTTTCTTCAAAACTCTCTTTTTGTGTTGGATTATCGTCATAGAGAATGGTATTCTCCATTCGCCTATTATTCATAATCATAAAAGAAAAGAGTAACGGAACAATAACGATGGCTATCACTCCAAGTTTTTTGTTTAGTCTGAAAACTTCATACAGAATGAGTCCAAAGAGTATGATTAAGCCGATAAAAAGTCCGCTTCTGCCGTCTGATTTTGATAAAACAATGAAAAATAAAACAGCAGCCAGAAAATAAAGGATTTTCACAACAGTATTAATCGATTTCCACTTGTTTCTCAGCATATACCACATCCCGATAATCCCCATATTCATGTAGAGATTAAAGCTCATGTGCGTTCCGATGTGTTCGATGCGCGTTTCGTTGAAAAGCTCAAACCGATTTGGCTGGTGGATGAAATTCCCAATTCCTACTCTATAGATAATGTAGAATATAGCCAATACTGCCGAGATAACTATGATATTTAGGAAATAGCTTAACTTGTAGTATTTGTTTACGCCCAATAAACAAATGACGGCGAAAGCCACGAGTGATATTCTCCGCTCTAAAACGGGATAAAAGTAGTTGGAAGTTTGCTCAAATGGCTTGTACACAAAAGCAAGCAGAAAAAAGACGGTCATGGCAACGTACAAATAGATGGACTTATCCACCTTGACGTGCTTAAATTTTTTGTCGGTGAAAATCTCAATCAGGTAGGTAACCGCAAACAGCGTTACAAAAATTCGCTGCATCGGATACCACATATACATCACACCTGTGAGAAGCAGTGCAGAAGCGAGATTGATGTAATTGATTCCTGCTTTTATTGATTCAGACATTAAAACTTATCTTTATTCTTAACGAAGTATTTTGAAAAATAGTAACGTATCGGGTTTGTATATTTTAGTTTTTTCCACGGTCGACTGCTGTGCGGAATATGTAGCACCGGCAAATTCATCAACAGGTAGTTTTTGAAACCCAGCTTTCGGCTTTGACGTGAAATATGAATGTCGTACCACGATTTTTTGGTGTCAAGTAGTTTGAAGTCATAAGCATTCAAAAACTTATTTGTGATAAGCGTACAGCAGAAACTGAGCCGCTTTTTGGTGTCGATTGCCTTTTTCTCATAATTTTTTGCATAGAGATATGGAAAGTTCACGTTACCTTCTTCGTCGTTTGTTACACTTGCAATTAATCCGGCATCGGGGTGTTTTTGTGAATACTGATAAAGTATTTCAATGGTGCTTTGTGCAACCACCACGTCCGACTCGACAATAATTAAGTGGGCATTGTCTTGAATCGCTTGAGCTTGAGCTAATTGTAAAACTGGCAAGTAGTTTGGCGATTCATTCATAGTAATATCTTTTAGGTGAACCAGCTTGAAGCCTTTTTCAGCTGCTTCCTTCTCAAGTCTTTGTGTGGTCACCTGTGTGCTGAAATCGTTGTAGATTGTATAGTTGAAACAAACATCAGTTTGTGAGTTCAATATGCTTTTAATGGTTTGTAGTGTAGTGTCAAGAGAATCCTTTACAGGCGTAATAATATGTAATTTATCCATTTTCAACTTATTTACCCTTTTTGATTATGAAAAAATAGCCTTGACACAGCAAGCAAAAACTTTGCCCGATTCAAGTTTATACGTTTTTGTGGATTTATTTTATGAGAATAACGAGCAAAGGTACGCATTATTTCACTTTTGTCAAATCTGGTAGAACTAAGTTTTATTATCAATCTGTCGAGCTGCATTCGTTCTTTTCCAAGTGCTTTCGTCCTATCTTTTTCGGAAAAATTCTCAGCATACAGCGGCAAGTGTTTTTCCCATTTTTTGTACACTTTCAGCAGATTATTGTAATACGTGTAATCTCTGTTTCCGCGTGAAAAATGTTCAATAAGAATATCGTTTGCCATATAATTATTGTAGCCTTGTACGTGTGATTGAATGCAAATGTCAAAGTCGTAGGCATGGAAATCGTCGAAAATGATTTCATCAAATTTTATTGTTCCAAATAAATCCTTTCTCATACACAGAAAAACACCATCCAACATCACAATGCTCTCTCTTGTTCTGTTTGTGTTCTTTGGGAATTTAGCTGTTTTTTTACTCTTGTTCGAGTTATTGTTGGATTGAATAATATTAATAAAACTTGGATTCCACGTCCACGGGGTAGGAATTCTTGTTAAAGCGGTGCATCCTGCTATTCCTACTATTCCCGTTTTAGGGACGGAGAGATGTGTAATTAGCTTGTTGCCCCAGTTTTTTGTGTGGAATTTAACGTCTTCGTGCACGAAACACAAGTAAGGCATTGTACTCCTACTTGCCCCAAGATTATAGGCCGAAAAAATGGAATGTTTATTCTTAGAGTTATCGATTCGAATAACTTCAAACGGCACGCCAACAGTATCTTGCAGGTTTGCTGTGAAATTGTGGAAATATTCATCATCTTTATTAGAGCAAACGATAATTGAAAGCATAGGAATAAGAATTTTTATCGTGTAGCTAAGTAATTTTTCAGCGGATTAGCATACATTTCCAGCATCTTCAAGCGTAGATAATCACGGTCTTTGTTCTCTAACTCTATTTTCCGAATCTGCTGATCTAGATAATTGTCAAATAGCTTTTTCTCTTCAGTAGAATATTCTTTGGCGAATTTGGTACCATCGTGCAGCTCGTCGTATGCAATTTTATTATTAGGATAGATAGCGTAGTTGCTGTGAATGTGGAAATCAATCAACTTAGCGGCAAGCTCTATTTGTTCGTTTCGGTTAGTTGTTTCTTCTGTAATTTCATCCAGCTGGTCGTTAATGCTTCCGCAAATATGAAACACCACGTTCCCTTTGTAGCCCATTACACCGGTTTGCATGTTGATTAGGTCGTCTTGCTTCGATTTTTTATGGTCGGAGTTGTCCCGTTTTTGCTGAAATTCTTTGGCTTTTAAGAAATCACAGGGGTCGTATTCGTAAGAGATGCTCAGCGGACAGATGTTTAGCTCTTTCAAATTTTCAATGAAATTACCGGAATTTCCACTCAGATTAAACATTTTTAGCAGGCTTCTCTGCGTGCGGTCATCGGAGTCTTTGGCACGTCCTTCCCGTTGCGCAATCCAAATGGAGTTTCTTTTTTTGTGGATCGTGTGGCGCAAGTATGCCGAAAGGCGCTTTGAGCTTTCAAGCACTTGCCGAGCTGTAAGTCCCCGCTGTACGATAAAGCTTTTGTTTGTTCTCACGAGATCCTCTATCCATGGGTAAATAAGCAAGTTATCTCCGATGGCAATTTCTACGGTGTCGATGCCGTTTTCAAGCAATTTGGCACAGAAAAGCGCAGAGTCGAGCACAATGTCGCGATGGTTGGAGATGTATAAGTAGCGTTGCTCTCGGTCAATGTTTTCAATCCCTGTCAGTCGTATTCCCGTGCTCTTATTAGCTTCTAAGTATTGTAAAAACGGGTAAATCATTTCTCGCTGCAGGTCATCGGTATTCTTAAAGCTGAGCAGTTTCTGTTTTAGTTGCTTCTTGGGCATCAGGGGAAACAGTGTACTGACCATTTTCATAAATGGCTTTTCTTCAGTAAGTCTCTGAATTACAGCAGGCACTTCTTCCGGATTGTAGGAGCGTATTTCGTCGAAGTTCATGGTTAGATGGTTAAAATAAAATTTAGAAAAATGAGTATCACGGGCGCTACTGGAAGCATACTGTCAAAGCGGTCGAGTATTCCACCGTGACCGGGAATTAGTTTTCCGGCATCTTTCACGTTCTCAGTGCGTTTAAGCAAAGATTCGGCAAGGTCACCTAAGGTGCCGAAAATCACCACTAATCCTGCAAATACCAGCCATTTCCACAGGCTGATATCTGTAATGAAAGATGAAAATACATAACCCGCTATTAGTGCAAAAATTGCTCCTCCGGCAAATCCTTCCCATGTTTTTTTAGGTGAAATCCGTTCAAACATTTTATGCTTTCCAAGGAGCATTCCGATAAGGTAAGCCCCTGAGTCGTTCACCCACAGCGTAATAAACATAGCCAGCAGCAGCCACGGCTGGTACCCTTGAATAAAAATGATGTAATTCAGTAGCGCAAAGGGAAGAGCGACGTAGATTTGTCCTAGGAAATAGTACGCCCAGTTATTGATCGGATTGGCTTTCTTGCGGAAAAGTTCAGCAAGGAAGACCAGTAAGAGATAAAATGCATAGGTAGAATAAATCATGGGCGGCGCTAAATCGTATGCATGCAGAAAACTGTTGGTAAACAGAATCATTCCGCCCAATGTACCGACAACGATGTTAATTTCAATTGTTTCGGGCTTATAAGTCATCTTATAGAATTCATGCAATCCCAGAAATGTTGCGGCAAGGAAGGCTATACCAAATGCGTAAGGATGCCATAAGATGGAGGTTATGACAATACTAATAAAAATCAATCCGCTTAGTGTGCGTTGTAATAGGTTTTTAAAGTTGCTCATCGACTGTACGTTAAATCTTAGCCAACAAAGTTAGGAAAAGATTTTTAATTCACAGCAAAAAGAAAGAGTCTTTTCAGAAAAGGATAAAGAAAATAGACGAGAGAACGGGAAGCATTGGGAGCAGGCAGGTAAGACTTGGTGTTGTTGATGATGAATGTCGGGTGATTAAGTTGTTGAATAGCAGTAGTATATAATATACATAGCTCCAAGCCCTACCATTTACTAATCCATCAATATAATTAATAAGGGCAGTAACTGTTTTAGTTTGTTGGCAGAGGCGATGCCGTAGTTAAGTGCCACTTCTTGGCGCAGGGTGGCGAGTGCCTTCGACAGGTTATTGGAAACAGTGCTTTCGGCGATATTCAGTTTGCGAGCTGTTTCTTTGATAGACTTGTTTCTGACCAAACGCAGTTCTACTATACGCAGCGAAAGCTCGGGCATTTCTTTTAGCAGTCCGTTGATAAATTGCATCAACTCTTGGGTGTTGATATCTTCCTCAACGTGTGAATAAGAGAGGCTATTTAGCCGTTCTTCTATCAGCGGATCGTTGGCAACTTCCGGATGGGTGTATAGCTTATGGAAGTACCGAAGGATGCGGAACGATACGTTTTTCAGCAAGGAGTGACGAGGAACGAGCTGAGGGGTTAGAAATTTAGTTATAAGTTACAAGTTATAAAGTAGACTTAACCCCTTTGGTGTGGAAAGGGTCTATTGCCGTCAGTTAACTGACGGAAAGTGAATAGTTGCAGTGTGTAAAGGAAAGGACATAATGATAATTGTAGCACTCCGCCACTCCCGATTCTCGGGACAAGTTCTCCCCTCGAGGAGAAAGGGGAGAATGGACTGCAAGGGTAATAAAGAGGAAGAGGTGTGCGGGGCAACGCCCCGAAGTAACAGTCGCAGCCTGTAAATGATAAATGACATATATAATGAAAAACAGCATAAATACTATAATAAATAATAACCTGTCCCGAGAATCGGGAGGGAATAAAAGGGGGATTGAATCTTGTTTACTACTTGTCAATCTGTTAATTAAATTAAATTAAATATCATGAGACAAATAGATGTGGAAGATATTATCGCTTGCGAAGGGCAATGTACCAGTTGAATGCACGTATGGTAATTTATGATAAAGAACAACCGAACGAAATTGATGTGGCTCGGCATTATACCCAGCTGGTATCGGCTTACGATGCCTATTTGGAAGCGTTGGATCAATTTCGAGAATCGGTTGACACTTACCGTAAAACCTATATCAAAGCGATGTCGAGCTATAAAAAGTCGTTGATTTGGTGCCGCGAACAAGAAGCACTGTTGGATGAGAAGTTATAAGACTTAGAGAGAGGATGACGGGGTGGCTGAGAGAGAAGGTGTATCAACTTCCAATCAACCTGCCGCGGCAGGCAAGTATTCACCAACCACCAATCACGGTGTGTTAGATGAAAATCATTGCTTCGCTCTTCAACTCGCTCCTACAATGAAAAATTCAACCGATAAGTAACCATCGGCATAAATCCTTGCAAATTTATTTCCTCATACTTCTCTGTGTTCAGGTTGTAGTAGATGGTGTAAATATTTCGTCGGTTTGTTAGGTTCTGTAAGTCAATTGCGAATTCATCCGTGAAGTGTTTGCGATTCTTGCGATACCCGATACGAAGGTCAATACGGAAATAATCACGTACTTTCAGGTTGTTGATTCGGTTTTTGTCAAATATGATTTTGTGCTTCTTCCTCTTTGTCTTCTTCCTTTTTTACCTCAGGCGCTTTTACTTCAGGCAGTACTTTAGCTTCTTCAAGTTGTTTCTTTTTGTTAGCTTCTTCGTTTAGACGCATCAACTCATCGCTACGTGATGCCCACGGTCGTTTACCGAAGATTTTTTCCAGGTCGTCTGCAAAAATCACCTCTCGTTCAAGCAGCAACTCTGCCAATCGGTTGTGTCCTTCTGCATTGTCCCGGAGAATTTGCTTGGCACGCTCATATTGCTCGGCTACGATTGCTTTGGCCTCTTCGTCAATCGTTTCAGCGGTGGCTTCGCTATAAGGTTTTGTAAATCCGTACTCATTACCTGATGAATTGTAGTAACTCAGGTTAGGAATTTTATCACTCATTCCAAAGTAGGCAACCATTGCGTATGCACGTTTTGTGATTCGCTCCAAATCATTTAACGCACCGGTAGAAGTTTGATTTAAGAAGATTTCTTCTGCTGCTCGTCCGCCGAGAGTAGCGCACATTTCATCAAGCATATGTTCTTTGATGGTGAGTTGTCGTTCCTCGGGCAGGTACCACGCCGCACCCAATGCCATTCCGCGTGGTACAATAGATACTTTGACCAATGGATGGGCATGTTCCAATTTCCAACTGATGGTGGCGTGTCCGGCTTCGTGATAAGCAATTGATTTTTTCTCTGCCATTGTGGTAATTCTGTTTTTCTTTTCCAATCCGCCGATAATTCTATCCACAGCATCTAAAAAATCTTGTTTCCCGACAAAGGACTTATTGTGTCTGGCAGCAATTAAAGCCGCTTCGTTACATACGTTGGCAATGTCTGCACCTGAAAATCCGGGTGTTTGACGTGATAAGAAATCGATGTCAACCGTCTCGTCTATTTTAATCGGACGGAGATGAACCTTAAATATTTCTTTCCGCTCGTGAATATCCGGAAGGTCTACTTGAATTTGTCTGTCGAAGCGTCCGGCACGCAGTAGGGCTTTGTCCAAGATATCAGCGCGGTTAGTGGCTGCAAGGATGATGACACCGCTGTTTGAAGCAAAGCCGTCCATTTCTGTAAGGAGTTGGTTTAGTGTATTTTCTCGCTCATCATTTCCCCCGAAGTTGACATTTTTTCCACGTGCACGTCCTACGGCATCAATTTCGTCGATGAAGATAATGCTGGGTGCTTTTTCTTTGGCTTGTCGGAACAAGTCGCGCACGCGCGAGGCACCTACACCGACAAACATCTCTACGAAATCAGAACCGGACATGGAGAAAAAGGGGACGTCTGCTTCACCGGCTACAGCCTTGGCAAGCAGAGTTTTGCCTGTTCCCGGAGGACCTACGAGGAGTACTCCCTTAGGAATTTTTCCACCTAACTCGGTATATTTGGAAGGATTTTTAAGGAAAGCTACAATCTCTTCAATCTCTTGCTTCGCTTCTTGAAGCCCAGCGATGTCCTTAAATGTTATTCGATTCTTGCCATCTCCTTTATCAAAGAGTTGGGCTTTGGATTTCCCCACATTGAAAATACCGCCACTTCCACCGCCACCCATGCCCATCATTCGGCGGTTTAGTAGCCAAAATAGCAATACAAGCAGAATTACCGGAAGGAAGAACATAACGAAAATGCCCATGTAATCACTGTCTTGCTTTACTTCAAACTCAATGACTTTTCCTGTCTCTTCTTTAATTTTATGAATAGAGCGCAATACGGCTTCATCGGATAGAAATTTAGCAGAAACCAACGGCCTTTTTGCATACGATGGGGCATCTTTACCAAAAACTTGCTGTAGTGAATCTTTCAGTACAGCTCCCTTGGCAATTTTTTTGTTGGGATACACATCCACTTTTTCTACGTATCCTTTGTTAAGATAATCTTCAAAAACAGTCCATGACACTTGTTTCGCATTGTCTTTATCTCCAAATAAAAAAGCACTGAACAATGCCATGAGAATCAAGAAATAAAGCCAATTGAGGTTGAACTTAGGCTTACCTTTTCCTTGTTGAGTATTTTTAGGATTCTTTTTTTCCATGTGATTTTCGTTCCGATGATAGGGTTAAGAAAAAACCTCTATACTGATAAAAAATGTAACGTTTCTTTGTGCATTTAATAACACTTGAATAATGCAATTTGTTTTAATTGATGGTTGATAATCAATCCAAATTCGGAATAAATTTTAGATCAGCATCATGCCAAAGATGTTCTAACTTATAGAATTCGCGGTAGGGACGTTGAAATATGTGGACAATAATTTGTCCGTAATCCATTGCAACCCAAAGGCTATTTTCTAATCCGTCTGTAGCATAAGGTTTTAAGTTAATTTGCTCTGAGATGCACTCCTTAATGGAAAATGCTATTGAACTGACATGGACATTGGAATCGCCTTCGCATATCACAAAATAGCTGCACGGCGGGTCTTGGAGCTTGTTCAAATCTACTACAACAATGTCTTTGCCCTTTTTCTCCTGAATTCCTTCTACAATTTTTTCTACAATTTCTTTGTCTTTAATCATTCTGTAAATATCCTGGTGTTTATTTTAGTCAAAATTGAAAGGACACGACACCTCCTGTACTGACTAAAGGTGCCGTTCCGTGTTTAGTGAAATCTCCCCGTTCATTTCGCTCGATAATTGTACCCGTTATTTGTTGAATTTTTCCAAATATCCCTACGTTGATTGCACTTCGCCGAAAAAAAGGGATGCTTATTCCGCTGCTAAGCAATGCAGCTGTTCCTCCTTTGTAATTTTTAGTTGTACTCACAGCGTATCCAATTTTTGTGCCAATAAAAGGTTTTATTTGGTTGTCAGTAAGATTCTTATGAACTTGGATGAAAATTGGAATAAATGCCATTTTTTTGCCTTCTTCTTTGGCTAAAACAAATTCAATTCCCGTACCGATTCCGGCAAACGCTTGGCTTCTGAATGCATTTCGTGACCCTAAAGCCACGGAACACCCGAAATTGGGTGCTGTAACAGATGCCGGTGTCGAGAGGGCAATTCCTCCTTTAATTTCAATTAAACCGCTAAAGTTTCTTGCTTCTCTGAGATGTTGTTCGGTGGCTTTTACAATTGGTTTAGTCTCTTTTTGTCCCATCCTCTCAATTTCGCTCGTTTGAAATTGATATCTTTTGCCGTCATTAGTTTGAAATATTACGGTATCGTCGGTTTGTAGCACAATTTCGCCGATGAATTTATTGCCGTTTTTCAAGACAATGACATCTTTCGAGCTTGTCTCTTGTCCAAAACCTAAGAACAAGGGAAGAAGTAACAGTATCAGGGTGAAAAATGCTTTTTTCATATAATTGGCCGAAATTGTCAAGTGAAAAGTAGATTAAACCTTACAACTTTTCAAACTTGCAGTTAGTTTTTCTAAAAACAAATCAGCTTCCTTTTTTGAAATAGTTAGCGGTGGTAAAAGTCGGATAATATGGCTTCCGCTGGCGCCGGTAAATACTTTTTGCTTGAAAAGAAGGTTTTCCCTTAATTCTCTTATCGGATGCTCCATTTCAATCCCTATCATCAATCCGCGACCGCGAACTTCTTTGATGTCAGGAATTGCTTTAAGTCTTTGTAATAAATAATTACCGATTTCGAATGCATTTTCGATTAAATTTTCTTCTTTTATTATATCCAACACGGCAATTCCTGCCGTACAAGCCAGATGGTTACCTCCAAAAGTGGTTCCCAACATACCGTGAGTTGCTTGAAAGATGGGGCTGATCAGCACACCTCCAATCGGAAAGCCATTTCCCATTCCTTTGGCTGTGGTGATAATGTCGGGACGAATATCGGCGTATTGATGAGCAAAAAATTTTCCGCTTCTGCCGTAGCCGGATTGTATCTCATCCAAAATCAATACGGTACCCGTTTCGGTACAAACTGCTCTTAATTGCCTTAAAAAATCATCATCAGGTATTTGAATACCGCCCACGCCTTGGATCCCTTCTATAATTACGGCACAAACGTCTCGATTTTTCAGTGCTTCTTTTGTCGCTTCTATATTGTTAAAAGGAACGAATTTGACTTCTAAATCTTCATTAATAGGTGCAACAATTTTTGGATTGTCAGTTACTCGGACAGCTGCCGAAGTACGCCCGTGAAATGCTTTTCTAAATGCAATCACTTTTTTTCGTCCCGTATAGAAAGAAGCTATTTTTAGTGCGTTCTCATTGGCTTCGGCACCGGAATTTATAAGAAAGAGAGCATAATCTTCATAGCCGGAAAGTTTACCAAGTTTATCTGCTAACTCAACTTGTAGTGAATTTTGCACCGAATTGGAGTAGAAAACCAGTTTTTCCATCTGTTCGTTCATCATTTTTAGGTAGTGCGGATGTGAATGCCCAATGGAAATCACGGCATGCCCCCCGTAAAAGTCCAGATATTCAACTCCTTGCGTATCGTAGGTGTAGCATCCTTTCCCTCGCCTTATTTCAATGTCAAAAAGCGAATAAACATCAAATGGTTTCATGTTGCAGTAAGCAATAAAGTGGTAAAAATAAAAGAATTATAAGTATGTTAAAACGAGATACAAAAGTAGTGAAAAAATAAGCCTGATGCAAATAAAAAAGTAGCAGGTACTTCAAAGTAACTGCTACTAAATTTAATTAAATTAAGTTGTTGCTATACAATTTTCTAAAGTTGCCCAATTAGGGATATAGAGCGTTCTACAACAACTCCACGCTTCTTTTCACAAATTTTGCTAGAGATTCTCCTTTCAACATATTGTTGGCAAGTAGTGCTAAATCAATCAGTTGACTGACTTGCTTGTTGCCATCAGCGTATGATTTGTAAATGGCATTTTCTTTTTCGCGAATTTCATCCAGCTTTTTTTGTAGCTCTTCGAGTTCGTCTTTTTCAGCTGTTGGAATTTCTTCGTCTTTTTTATCTTTGTGTGATGCGTTTAGAGCTTCTTTCCTGTTATTCAGTTCATTATGTTGAGCTGTCAGTGGAGTAATTTCCGCTTCAGTTGCTTCTGCTTGTTCTTTGAGCAGTTTTTCTATCAGCGGATGACCCGTATTTACCACTAAGTTGTAGCTGTCCGGCATTTCGCCATAGAAGCCCATCATTCCACCGCTTCCTTGAAGTGCTGACATGTCCTTCATGCGGCGCATAAATTCGTTTTGTGTAATGAAAACCGGATTGCTGTCAGCAGAAAGATGCTCCAGCGTTACTACAAAGTTAGTATTCTCCATCGTGGGTAGTTGTGAGCTGAAAATAGAAGTGATTGCATTTCGTTGAATATCAGTTAAACTAACTTCAGTTGTGTCTTCTTTTTCAATTAATTTATCAATAACATCACCATCCACACGTACGAAACGAGTTTTTTCAAACTTCTGTTCCAACTGGCTGATAGCATGAATGTCCAACTGTCCGTCCATCAACAGAACGTCGTACCCTTTACCCCTTGCCGCTTCAATGTACGTAAATTGCTCATCTTTTTCGGTGGCATAAAGATAAATCAAGTCACCGTTTTTGTCTTTTTGTTCGCCTTTTACAAGGTTTTTGTATTCATCAAAGGTGAAGTATTTATCATCAACGTTTTTCAGTAGGGCAAATTTTTCTGCACGTTCGTAAAATTTCTCATCGCTTAGCATTCCGAACTGGATAAACAACTTAATATCGTTCCACTTCTCTTCAAACTGTTTCCGATCTGACTTGAAAATTTCGTGCAGTCGGTCGGCTACTTTCTTGGTAATGTGTCCGGATATTTTTTTCACGTTGCGGTCAGCCTGTAAGTAGCTTCGAGACACGTTGAGCGGGATATCGGGCGAGTCAATTACGCCGTGAAGTAACGTTAGGTATTCCGGCACAATGTTTTCTACGTGGTCGGTTACGTACACCTGATTGCTGTACAGCTGAATTTTATTTCGTTGAATATCAATGTTGTGTTTTATTTTCGGGAAATAAAGAATGCCGGTCAAGTTAAACGGATAGTCCACGTTTAAGTGAATATAAAACAGTGGGTCATCCATTTGCATCGGATAAAGGTCACGGTAAAATTTGGCGTAGTCTTCATCTGACAAATCGGCAGGCTTCCGTGTCCATGCCGGATTAGTATCGTTGATGATGTTGTCTTCATCGGTTTCTTCGTATTTGCCGTCTTTCCATTCTTTTTTCTTGCCAAATGCAATGGGAATAGGAAGGAATTTACAGTATTTATTTAGCAGTTCTTCGATTCGACTTTCTTCCAAAAACTCCTCGCTCTCATCCTCAATATGAAGTACAATGTCTGTTCCGCGCTCCGCTTTAATAGTATCTTCAATCGTATATTTCGGATCCCCTTTGCACGACCAATGTTGGGCTGTGGTGCCTTCTTTGTGCGATTGCGTGAAAATTTCTACCTTTTTAGAAACCATAAAGGCTGAGTAGAAACCAAGCCCAAAATGTCCGATGATTGCCTGCGCATCGTTTTTGTATTTCTCCACAAATTCTTCCGCGCTCGAAAAGGCGATTTGATTGATGTATTTATCAATCTCTTCAGCGGTCATCCCGACTCCGCGGTCGCTTACGGTCAATGTTTTTTTCTTCGGGTCGATACTGATACGGATTGTTAAATCACCGAGTTCGCCTTTATATTCACCCACAGACGCAAGCGTTTTTAACTTTTGCGTGGCATCTACGGCGTTCGACACTAACTCACGAAGAAAAATCTCGTGATCACTATACAAAAACTTCTTGATTACGGGGAAAATATTATCACTTGTTACCCCAATATTTCCTTTTGCCATATAATTTTGTTTTTATTTATTCGTTGAATGGTTGATGCGTATTGTAGCAAATCGATTCATTTTTTTGCAAAGAAAGTGCCAAGGGGAGAAGTGTGCCAAATTGTCATAATTGTTGTCAAATATATGGTTTAGCAAAGTAATTGCTAAACAATTGACGCTGAAAATTTGTTATTAAGAGACATTAGACTTATCATAACATGAAGGAGTTGAGAAACAAGATACACGCTGAAAATCAGATTTTGATTATTTTTGGGGTAAATGGCGATTTATCGCGTCGTAAGTTGCTACCAGCGCTTTTGCAGTTGTACGTGGACGGACTTCTTCCACAGAAATTTGCTGTTGTAGGGAGCGGAAGCGCAGAAAAAAACGAAGAGACTTTCCGTTCAGAAGTAAAAGAACATCTTGCTAAGCATGCTGCTGAAGCCGTAGAGCAGTTTCCTGAGAAAACGGCTGAATTCTTGAAAATTCTTTATTATAAAAAGGTAAATAATCGGGTAAAGGAAGAGTTTGCAGGACTGAAAGACTATGCGTTTTCGCTTTGTCAAAGATTGGAAATACCTGAAAATATAATTTATTATTTCTCCATTCCGCCGTTTATGTATGAAGTGGTGGCGGAGCATTTGGTTGATTATGAGATGAATTCCGAATCTTCGGGTTGGAAAAGGGTGATTGTGGAAAAACCGTTCGGGTATAGTTATGAAACGGCTGTGGAATTGGATAATAAGTTGCATAAAGGGTTTCGCGAGCATCAGATTTACCGCATCGACCACTATTTAGGAAAAGAAACCGTGCAAAACATTATGGTAACCCGTTTTGCCAATGGATTTTTTGAACCTGTATGGAATCGCAGTTACGTAGATAGGGTAGAAATAACAGCATCTGAAAAAATCGGTGTCGGTGATCGTGGTGGATATTACGACACTTCGGGAGCTATGCGCGATATGATTCAGAACCACTTGTTGCAGGTGCTTGCTGTGGTAGCTATGGATCCACCAGCGGTATTTGACTCTAACTCAATTCGTAACGAAACCGTGAAAGTGCTTCAAGCGCTTCGTCCTATCCCGAAATCAAAGATAAGCAAATGCGTTATTCGCGGACAATATACCGAAGGAATACATCGGGGTGAGAAGATACCGGCTTACCGTGATGAGAAGGATGTTGCACCCGATTCAATGACTGAAACGTATGTGGCAATGAAGCTTTTTGTGGATAACTGGCGGTGGAGCGACGTGCCATTTTATATTCGTACTGGGAAAAACTTACCGGTGCGTGTTACCGAAGTGGTTATACACCTAAAACCGGCACCGCTTCAGCTTTTCAAACAGCGGTGCACGTCCAATCCGGCGAATATGATTATACTTCGTATTCATCCTGACGCCGGCATTGCGGTAGATTTTGGGATGAAAATTCCCGGAGCAGGTTACAAAGTGCAGAATGTCAATATGGACTTTCATTACTCCAACTTAGCGCAATCCAAAATTCCGGAAGCTTATGAGCGCTTGCTACTTGACTGCATGGTGGGTGATTCAACGCTCTATGCTCGTGCTGACGCGGTGCAGGCAAGCTGGAAATTTGTAGATCCGATACTCAACGAGTGGAAAAACAATCCCGATATTCCGCTTTATTTTTATAAATCAAACACGTGGGGGCCCGAAGAAGCTGATGGACTTTTTGAAAACAAACGGTTGAAATGGCAGGCTCAGTGTGATAAATTTACTTGTGAAATATAAAAAGAAGCAGGATGTTGGAAGTACGAAGTTGTCCCGAAATTGTTATACACATCGGGATTTATGCTGTGCAACGTGAAATGCAAAGAATGAAGTTGCCATTTTATATAAAATAAATAACGGTGGAACTAAATAACCATAAACTTATGAAAGAAACTAATTTATATGTCTATTCAGAACCAGAGCGGGTAGCAGAGTCTATTGCTAATTTGATTGTTGAAAAAGTTAATGCCAAAAAGGAGCAGGGTAAGCCATTTAATCTGGCTATTTCCGGTGGAAACACACCAAACATTCTGTTTTCGATGCTGGCAGAAGAATTTGCTGATAAAGTGGCATGGGATTCCGTACGGCTATTTTGGGTAGATGAAAGATGTGTAAAGCCTGATGATAGTGAAAGTAATTTTGGAAACGCACATCGAATATTGTTGAAACATGTCCCGATTCCGAAGGAAAATATCTTTAATATACAGGGTGATAAAGAACCGACAGAAGAAGTTTTGCGCTATCAAAAACTGTTAAAAAAAGAACTGCCTGAAAAGAACGGCTTTCCCTTTTTTGACTTGATATTGCTCGGTATGGGCGATGATGGACACACGGCTTCTATCTTCCCGGACAATATGGAATTGATTCACTCGTCAACGACTGCAGCTGCGGTTGCACATCCCATTACCGGGCAAAAAAGGATTACCCTTACCGGCGATGTGATTTGTAATTCGGAGCATATTATTTTCCTTATTACCGGTCATTCAAAGGCTGAAATTCTTGAAGAAATTATTCATGAAAAAGGAGATTTTGAGCGATATCCGACTTATTATATTCTTGAAAATTGCGATGCTGAACTGTATTTAGATGATGAAGCAACGGAGAAGTTGTAGAGTGATTATTTCAGCTTTCAATGAAAAATCATTACCTTTGCGAGCTTAAAATTAAGAAATTTGCTCAAGCTGAACGGCTTTGTTTATTATCTTTTAGCAAAGCGTCTTTGTTCTTTCAGCGAAGCAGTCTAAAAAGAAAACAATGGAACTATTCTCAAACCTGCCTTACAAAGTAGCTGATATTTCTTTGGCTGACTTTGGGCGAAAAGAAATTGAACTTGCCGAAAAAGAAATGCCCGGTTTAATGGCACTCCGCGCAAAATACGGAGAGTCAAAACCTTTGAAAGGCGCCCGAATTATGGGTTCACTTCACATGACTATCCAAACTGCCGTATTGATTGAAACATTGGTGGAATTGGGCGCTGAAGTGCGTTGGGCAAGTTGTAATATATATTCTACACAAGATCATGCCGCCGCTGCGATAGCCGCTGCCGGAGTGCCTGTTTTTGCCTGGAAAGGTGAAACGCTGCCCGAATACTGGTGGTGCACCCTTCAAGCCTTGACTTTTGAAGGCAACAAAGGACCGACAGTGATTGTGGATGACGGCGGGGATGCTACATTAATGGTTCATATGGGTGTGAAAGCCGAAAAGGATGCTGCTGTTTTGGACAAAAAGGCAGAAGGAGAAGACGAACAAGAATTGTACAATATTCTCAAAGATGTTTTGAAAAAAGACAACACCCTTTGGTCTCGCATGTCGCCGGAGATTCGCGGTGTATCGGAAGAGACTACTACCGGTGTGCTTCGCTTGTATCAAATGATGGAAGAAGGCTCGTTGTTGTTTCCCGCCTTTAATGTGAACGATTCGGTTACCAAATCCAAGTTTGATAATCTGTACGGTTGCCGCGAGTCGTTGGCAGACGGAATTAAACGCGCCACTGATATTATGCTGGCAGGAAAAGTTGTTGTTGTTTGCGGATACGGCGATGTGGGAAAAGGTTGTGCCAAGTCGATGAGAGCCTATGGCGCTCGTGTGCTAGTTACTGAGATTGATCCGATTTGTGCCCTGCAAGCTGCTATGGAAGGCTTTGAAGTGGTAACGGTGGAAGACGCTTTATCGGAAGGTAACGTTTATGTAACTACGACCGGCAATAAAGATGTAATCCGCATTGACCACATGGAAAAGATGAAAGATGGCTCCATTGTGTGCAACATCGGACATTTTGATAATGAAATTCAGGTGGACAAGTTGAAAAAATATGCCGGTATTCAATATACGAATATCAAGCCGCAGGTGGATAAATATACGTTCCCTTCGGGTAACAGCATCTTACTGCTTGCCGATGGGCGCTTGGTTAATCTCGGCTGTGCCACGGGGCATCCTTCATTCGTGATGAGTAATTCATTCACAAACCAGACATTGGCTCAGATTGAGCTTTTCACAAAGAAATACGAAATTGGTGTGTATCGCCTACCGAAACACTTGGATGAAGAAGTGGCGCGTTTGCATCTTAACCAATTGGGTGTAAAACTTACTAAACTCACACCTGAGCAAGCCGCTTACATTGGAGTGAAAGTAGAAGGTCCTTATAAGTCAGAGCATTACAGGTATTGATTGGCTATTTCTTCTGATTCGAACAATCTCTTACCTAAATAGATTCCTAAAGTGGGCGAAAAAACCTTTTGATGCAGATTCACTGGGTTTGAAGTTATCGGATTTCTGCAATTCTTCTAATGTTCGTTTCTCGTCTCTCGTCAAGTTTTTTGGAATGTAAACCCCTATGTTGACGAGTAAATCACCATTACCATAGCTATTTATGCTGGGGAGTCCTTTTCCGCGAAGTCGAAGAACTTTTCCGGGTTGTGTGCCTGACGGGATGTTTACTTTTACCTTCCCGTCCACAGTGGGTACTTCTACCGAACCACCCATAGCAGCAACCGGTACGGAAAGCAACAAGTTGTAAATTAAATCGTTTTCATCGCGAATTAGTTCCGGGTGTTTTTCTTCTTCAATTACTACGAGTAAGTCACCGCTTATGCCCCCTCTTCGGGCTGCATTTCCTTTCCCGTTCACGGTTAGCTGCATGCCTTCCATCACACCTGCCGGAATGTTGATATTGATAATATCGTCTTGCCTTAGAACTCCGTCACCACCACAGTGCGTACATTTATCTTTGATGATTTGTCCTTCACCCTGACAGGTGGAACACTCGGAAGTGGTTTGCATTTGCCCGAGTATGGTTTGCTGTACGCGGGTAACCCTTCCGCTTCCGTTACAGGTAGTACAAGTAGTTGTTCCTGAGCTTGATGCAGCACCGGAACCGTTGCAGTATTGACAAGAAACCAGTTTTTTAACTTTGATTTTTTTCTCTACGCCGTTGGAGATTTCTTCCAGATTCAGTTTGACTTTCACTCTTAAATCAGACCCACGTCTAACACGCTGTCCTCGCGCGCTGCCTCCAAAGCCACCAAATCCGCTAAATCCACCGAATCCGCCTCCGAAATGTCCGCCGAAGATATCGCCGAAGTGTGCAAAAATATCTTCCATGCTCATTCCACCCGCACCGAAACCTCCTGATGCACTGCTTCCTACACCAGCATGTCCGAATTGATCGTAACGCTGGCGTTTTTGCGGGTTGCCCAGTACCTCATAGGCTTCTGCCGCTTCTTTAAACTTTTCTTCGGCAGTTTTATCGCCCGGGTTTTTGTCCGGGTGGTATTGAATGGCTTTTTTACGGTATGCTTTCTTGATTTCGTCGGCAGTAGCAGTTTTAGCCACATCTAATATTTCGTAATAATCTCTTTTTGACATATTCTTGTTTAGTTAGTTAGAAGTTAGTAGTTGTTTAGTAGGTGGTTTTGCATAAAACTTTAACTCAGAACTAAAAACTATTAACCGTTAACTGTGCTTATTCTCCCACAACAACTTTTGCAAAGCGTATCACCTTGTCGTAGAGCGTGTAACCTTTGGTGGTACAATCGATGATTTTACCTTTCATCTCTTCCGACGGTGCCGGAAATGTGGTAACCGCTTCGTGTACATCCACGTCAAAAGCTTCGTTTTCTGTAGGAATCTGCTCTACGCCGTGATTATTGAGAAAACCGATAAATTTATTGTAAATAAGTTCTACTCCTTCTTTTACAGCGCTCACATCTTCGGTAGATTCCATAGCTTCTAGTGCACGCTCAAAATCATCAATTAAAGGTAGTATATCCACGAAAACCCGCTCGCTGGCATGTTTTATCAAGTCGGCTTTCTCTTTTAAGGTACGCTTGCGGTAGTTGTCAAACTCAGCCATCAAGCGAAGGTTCTTGTCGTTTAGCTCCAAGCATTTTTGCTGAAAATCGTCTGTTGCTTCTTCTTGCGTATCAGCATCAGATTCTTCAGATTCAGTCGCATCTGCTTCCAATTCTGGCTCTTCTGTTTCAGTGGGTGCCACTTCAGGTTCTTCTGTTTCAACAGTTTCTTGAATTACTTCTTCTTCCGAAAGCTTCTCTTGTTTCTCTTCTCGGGTTGATTTGTGTTTGCCTTTCATATGTTTGTTAATTTTTTGAATTTCAATGTTAATGGCTTTGTTTTTCTTTTAGCAGAAAGCAGCTAATTTTAAATTGCACGTACCAAGTAACAATAAATTTGCCAAATCATCCCGACTGATAGTTTTGTCATAATTTGGGACAATTTGGCAGATTTAAACGATGTAAAAGATATAATCTGCAAATTAGAAGAATTTACTTTTTATTCAGCCATTTCAAGAATTCGGACGGGTTATCCTGAAATTCCAGGTATTTTGTCATTGGCTTACCTTCAGCATCCAGCATCACGTAGAAGGGCTGAGCATTTGCACCGAACTTATAGCGTTGCAGGTAGCTCCACTCATCGCCGATGGTTTTGATACGGCGAATTTTTCCGTTTTCTTCCACTTCATAAGGTTCTGCAAGTGGCTGTTTATTATCTACATAAAGCGAAATCAGCACAAAATCGTTGTTCAGCCTATCTGCCACGCGCGGATCGGTCCATACGGCAGCCTCCATCTTGCGACAGTTCACGCATCCATAACCGGTAAAATCAACAATGGCAGGTTTACCTTGCTCAGCAGCATACCGCATGCCTTGTTCGTAGTCCAAAAACTTTGGATGAACTTCTTTTGCATATAGATTAAAATCTTGCGTGTAAAGCGGTGGTGCAAAAGCACTCATGGATTTTAGCGGAGCACCCCAAAGTCCGGGTACCATATAAACGGCAAATGCAAGTGAAATAATTCCCATAAATAATCCGAGAACGGATGTGGTTTTACTTTCCGAGTCATGCGCAAACTTGATTTTCCCTAATAAATAGAAGCCGAGCAGGGCAAAAATAATAATCCAAAGCGCCAGGAATGTTTCTCTGTCCAACAATCGCCATCCGTAAGCTAAATCGGCAACTGAAAAGAATTTCAAGGCAAATGCCAGTTCAAGAAATGCCAGAACAACTTTTACTTTGTTCAGCCATCCGCCCGATTTTGGCATGCTCTGCAAGAGAGACGGAAAGAAGGCAAAGAAGCTAAAAGGCAATGCTAAAGCGATGGCAAAACCAAGCATCCCGATTGCAGGACCAAGGTATGAGCCGGATGTGGAAACTTCGACCAGTAGCGTTCCGATGATTGGTCCCGTACATGAAAATGAAACCAAAACCAACGTAAAAGCCATAAACAGAATGCTGATAATTCCACTTGTCGAGTCGGCTTTGGCGTCCATTTTGTTTACCCAAGATGAAGGCAGCGTGATTTCAAACACGCCGAAGAACGAAATGGCAAATACAAC
The DNA here is from genome assembly GCA_012518275.1 of Bacteroidales bacterium. Lineage (GTDB taxonomy): Bacteria > Bacteroidota > Bacteroidia > Bacteroidales > Paludibacteraceae > UPXZ01. Next base: position 58,309 of record JAAYSS010000049.1, on the reverse strand, counting down.
CAGCAGCGCAAAGAAAAGAAGATTAAATACGGCGTTGGTAGCTAAGCTGTTAAGAGCGCTTGCACCAAAGATTCCGGTAATCAGCAGTCCGAGCGATAAGTAGATTACGATGATTGCCAAACCGTAAAACACGGCATCAGCTCTTCCTTTTTTCTTGTCCTTATTGCGTTTTAAGAAAAACCCGACGGTCATCGGTATAATAGGCCATACGCAGGGTGTGAAAAGTGCAATTAAGCCCCCAAGAAATCCTAAAATAAATACCCAAATCAGCGTGTGTTTGGTCGTGTCTTCACCGAAAGCTTTAAGCTCTCCAATAACGGGCGTCCATAGCTTTTTCACGCTTGTCGGTGCTACTGCTGTAGTGGCAGTTGATGCGGCGGTGTCATTTTGTTGGACAGAGTCCAGCAATGCGGCAACAGGCAGCACTTCCGCCGGTTTTGTTTCTGTTTCAGAAGTAGGTGTTGTATTTTTAGGTTTTATACCTTGCTTGCCTACCTTCAGAATCTCTTCCGTGGGCGAAAGGCAAGTGTTATCATCGCAAACCATATAGCTTACTACGACTTTTGCAAAAACTGCTTTCGGATCGGTAAATGATATTTTCTGTACAAAAACGGCTTCGTCTGAGTACATCCCTATCTTCATATTAAAATTAGGGTCGTGTACTTCAGTCAGTTTTGATTTAGCTTGGATTTCGCCTTCCTTCTTGGCATTGTCCAGCTGTTCGATGACAATTTTCGTTGGCACGGGACCATTGGGTGGAATATTCATTCCGTAAAGGTGCCACCCTTTTTCCAAGCTGGCTCGAATGACGATATCGGCTGTGGTGTTACTTGTTTGTTTTTGCTCAATTGACCAAGCTACCGGGTCATACATTTGCGCAAAACTTTGAAACGATAAAACTAAAAGTGTAAGTAAAAAGGTTATTTTTGACTTCATAATTGAAATAACTTTTGAATTACAGCTATAAACGTTTACATATGTAACAATGTTCATATGTTAAATAAAATTCACGCAAAAATACAATAATTTATTGAATTAAAGAGTTATCTTGTCAGCAAGAATTTGAAACTCACACCTAAATTGGTGGATGAAACAGGATAGGATGATGAAACCAAAGGTGCGGTTCTTTGGTGGTCAAAGAAGAGCTGTAAATTTACTTTTGAACTGAACACGTAATCAGCTGTAAATCGCAGACTAACCATTTTATTTCCACTGGATGCTTGTGTTATATCTTCCATTTCGTTGATTTTGCGAAGCAGTGATTTGATATCTTTGTAGCTAAAATCCAAGTTGAGTTTCAAGTCATTTTTTACCGTTTGACGTTTCGCCGATTTTAATTTCAGCACTACATCAAAATCATTTACCACATAACCAACACCAACCACAAATTCATCCGAAAGCGCTTCAATCAGCTGCGTGCTGTTCAGGTTCAGCGCAAGGTTACGCTGCTTGCGGTATTCAGCCTTGGTGGTCATGCTGTTTTTCATGGCCACGTTTACCCCGATTAGCGGGCTAAAACTTTCATTCAGCGAAACCGTCGAAATATCGTACGCCATCGACGGAATCGGCATATTGGTTTGCACATCGCGAATAAATCCGAGAGCATTATCTGATTCACCGTTTATCGGTACCCATGAAGCATACGAGCTATAATTCCCAATGGTATAACGATTTGAATATCCGTGAGTAATGGCAATGGAACGGAATTTATCTTTTACCCATTCTGTGTTCGAGAGTCCATTGTAATTCATCGTCCAGTTCGGAAGGATTTCCCAGATGGATAGGAACGGGTTTGTATTTACCCGATTTACGTCTCTACCTGTGTATGCCGACAAAAATGACGGTATTAGCACGTCGGGCGAATTAAGGTTGAACGTACCGTTTCGTTTGTTAAATTCGCCCCTGTATTCCTGCGGTGCATCTTCAAAAAATCCGGTGGTGGGATAGCGTTTGCCAGTGTATCGGTTTTCTAATCGAGCTAAAACGACCGCTCTGTTGTCCAAAAATCGTTGGAAAGTGGGCGAGTAGTAATTATTGTCAGCCGAACCGATTTTTTCAAATGCAGTTTTCAGCGTAACGGTCGTAATGTTGAAATTACCGTTGAATGTTGACGGCATTCCGGGATACATGTAGTGGATAACCGTGTTGGACTGGGTTTGCCGGCGGGCATTCAAATCTATTCTGAGTCCTGCCAGTGGTTCCATTGTGGCGCGCACATCTAAATCGGATGTGTTGGCGGAATTAGCCGGGTTAATCACATCTTGCCCCATGTAGAGCCATTCATTCTTAGAAGCTCGTCGCAGTGTGTTGTTGTCGTGGAAGCCGAACACAAATCCCCAGCCCGGTGCGTTGATGCCGTTAACCATGCTTTGTCCGAGAAAGCCCGGTTCAGGAATAAATCCGGGAATAGTCAGGCTACTTGTTTGCGTGTAATTGACTGATATTTTGCGTACCGACATGGGCAGACGAACGGCAAAATCAGAAAACTGCTGGGTGAGTGTTCGTTCGTTCGGATTTTTCGTGATGATAGTTATTTGAGCTTTTTCAGCATCCAACGTGGGTGAAAGCTGTACCGACGTCGGGCTTTTCACTTTATAGCGTACCCGTATCGGTCTTCCAAATTGGTCTTTGGCGTTGAAAGTAAATTTATCGCTGTTCAGCCCGTGGTTGATTGTCAGGGTGTCGCCCGCTTTTAGGTCAACCGTTTGGTTAAATTTTCGAGGGGTAAACGCTTGCTGTCGTGTTCTCCGCTGTCCGCGCTCAATCACATTGCGCAGGTATTTCGATTTTTTATATAATGTTTCAAAATTCAGGTCGGAATTAAACGTCAGCCTTCCCATGGATGACGCCATATTGCCAATGTTCAGCCCACTTTCCATCGGAGCGCTTCGGTTCCAGTTGTAGGTAGAATTATACTGCGAATTTGCCGTTACCCAATCCATAAACGGGAATTTATCAATCGGAATTTTCCAAGAAACATTAAAAAGTTGTTGATACGTGTAGGGCGTCCCCATCTTTTTGATACTGTTCCACACCGTGTCACGCCACGCTTCATAATGTTCTTTGCCGATTTCCGGCGTATAGTAGCTTTCTTCGATGTTGGCGTTCATTGCCGTTTGAAATCCGAAGTCGAGCGAGCGTGTCAGTTTGTACTTGAAGTCAAACTGGCGGTTCCACATAAAATCTTTACTGAACGAGAAATTATCCATCGGAGAAACAGTACTGAATCCGGTCAAATCACGCAACCGAACTTGCGAATAGGCGCGGTTGAGACTGGAGCTGTAATTGATGGAAGTGGGCAAGTAATAAATGTTAAAATCTTTAATCAGTTTCAAATACGGTTTTTGCAAAGCCTTTGATTTTTTGAACGGCTCCCACGGTTCCAGCCCGAAGGTGTACGAATAATTGATGGCTGCGCGCTGTTGCTTGATCAGATTTTGTGCAATTTCCGGCGTGTGCTCGTTGCTTTCGTTCACGGAATAGGTGAAAGTTACGTTAGCCGGGTCGTAAAACATCGGTTTTTTGCTTCGGATGTTCACTTTGGCATTGGTGATGTTGAAACTTCTCGTTTCAATCACAGACTGCGTCATATCTTTCAGCGAGTCTTTTTCTGTTGCCGTTTCCAAGTTTTTCAGCGCATCTTTCAGCAAAATATCTTTATCCAGCGGATTGTATTTCGGCGAATTGGTTTCATTCGTATAGGTGAAATAAGCCGGAATTTGCAATTTTGCTTGCTCGGGAAGGAAACGTCCTAAATCGAGTGCGGCAGATAGATTTAGCTGATGGAAGTTAGACATATTTCGGTTGGTAACATTGCTTTCAATGCCGCCAAACCCTGCCGTTTCAATTCTGCCCGCCATATTTACCGAGCCAAGGTCGGAAAGATTTATAGCTAAATCTGCCAGTGCAGCCCAGCCGCCGTTTTCGTCAAATTCAGACATGCGCAGCTCGTTGACCCAAATTTCGCCCGATTTCACTTCGCCCGTTTTGTTGCGGATACCAATCATGATGTTTTCCACGTCAGAGATGGAAGGATTTCCCACAACGGTAATGATGTTTTTGGGTTTTTCCGGGTCGTAATTCACAAATGGCGTTGAGTTGGAAATATTCGAGTTTCGACGTTGTTTGTTGCGTTCCAATTTAGTGTCTGTAAGCGCTGTGAAGGGGAAATCAAACCTGTTTTCCGAATGCCATACTTTCTCTCTATCTGCAGCATTATTATTTGAATAAGTTCCTTCCGGTGTCAGCGCAAGCGGAATTTCGTACTCGTAATAGTTTGAGACCATATCCGAGCCAAGGCGGACAAACACGGACAGTTCGTGGTCGCGCAGATTTTGAGCTACAGCTTCCGGTTCAAGCATCGCTTCGGCGTGAACAAACATCTGCAAACGCTTGTACTGACGCATGTCGAACATCGTTTTTTTGTAAACCGCACGGCTCTCTTTCGGCGAAAGATTTGTCACGCGCATTACCATTGCTTGTTCGTTTTGTTGCAGTAATTGCGGTTGGCTCGGGTCAGTTTCACGTGTAATGCCTGGGGGAAGCACGTAGTTTACCGGTTTTTTTCGCCCGTTTTCTTCGATGTTTACAGCCAAAACGTCCAGTTTGGAGTTCGTGGCTCCCAGCTCGGGTTCAATTGGTTTATTGTACATTCGCCATTCACCCCGCACAAGGTCAAGCGTAGCAAAACGAAGGTGGGTTTCTTCTTCAAAACCGGTTAAGAACATTCGGATAAAACGGATGGATTTGAAGTTACGGATACTGCCCACTTTTCTGGTATATTCTCGAATGGGTATTTTAAATTGATACCATTTTACTTTGTCGGTTGTGCCGTTTGGCAGTGTTACGTTAGCTTCTATCACATCGGTGATGTAGTTGGTTCCCACTATCATCTTTTCGGGACGGAGCTCTACCTTGTACTCAAAATACTTTTCGTACTCATTCAACGTTTTGTCGTCGTTAATATCTTCAATATCAGGTAGCGAAGTGGCGTTGGTGCTGTACTCGGCGTTCGTGTTGCCGGCATCTGGTGAGTTTCCTTCCGTTCCGTTAAAATACTTATATCTTTCTAAAATTCCCAGCTCTTGAGCATCGTAGTCCGCTCCCAAATAGTAATGGTAATTGTCGCCGGCAGGGTCGTTTAGCGGTGAGAACGGGTCATCCATCATTGCCGCAATAGTGGGCGGATTTAATTTTGCTTTCAGTTTTTCCAAATAATTTTTGTAGGTTGGAAAATTAAATTCATCAGCCGTAGACAGCCCGTTTAACCCCACATCTTGCTTGGCTCGGGCGCCGGGTGTATTGTCAAAAGCCACAATGGTAGATTGCGTTGTTGGTACTCGTCCCCAAACAGTTGTCTCAAAGTTTTGAGAGTTGGGATCAATCGGCAAGCCGTGTTCAAACGCTTTTTTCCCGTCTTTCAGAATATCTTCGCTAACATCTCCCAAATTGAAGTATAAATCACCACCTTTCAGGTTTTTATCCGAGTAAACAAATGGGTCGAGCATCCAAAATTCGATGTACTCGATATTGGAAGTTTCAAAGTCCGAGTAGTCAATTTTGCGCATGATTCCGCCCCACCGTTTTGCTGGGTCTGCCAAAGTTCCGTCGGGGTTCATGCCGTCCACATCGAGGTTGTATGGTCCGCGTTGAGTAGGGTAGTAGGAGAGATTCAGCAAAGTTAGGGTTGAATATCCCATGGGATTGATGTCTTTGTTTGGGAAAATCTCTCGCTCATTTACCAAGCGGGTGTAGTGGTTCGATTGCTCTTCCAAATTTCCCCGAAGGTTAGACGGTGTTCGGCGCGATTCGCTGTTGAGCGAATGGTCAACAGCAAACCAGGCCAATAGCGCCCTGTTTTTTCCATATTCCACATCGTTGCTCAGCGACGCTTCGGGGAAGAGCGGATTAGTGTCGTGATAAGGTGTACTGGCTAAGTGCCAATAGTACGGATAATGGATGTCGATGTTTGTTTTAGTCGACTCAAAATCGTCCAGATAAGCCAAACCTGCTCTGCCGTCACTGATTGCTCGGTGATGTCCGGGAATGAGCTGTGCGTATTCCGCATTGAAAGCTATGGAAGAGGGTTGAGTGGCATTGACAAACGGGATTTTGTCCAGCATGTTTGTAAGCCATTGCGATTCGGTGCGCCACGACGTGTTTAGTCCCCAAATGGTGTTTTTTATGGGTTCGCTTCCGGTGTTTACTTTCTTGGTTAGGGGCATTTCAGAAAGGTGCATCATGGTTCCGCCCAAGCTGAAATTTTTATTGAACTGATATTCCAAATGCGTCCCGAACAACGATTTGCGCTGCATGCTGAACATCGATTGGTTCTCCAGTTTTACGTCCACGTTCGTGTTGGATTCCAGAATGGATTTGTTCAAAATGGTAACCGTTCCCATCGTGTAATCCACGGTGTAATCCACGTTTTCAATCAGTGTTCTTCCGCCCGCCGTAACCACCACAGAACCACGAGGAATGTTCATTGCATTTAAGCGAATTTCATTGCCGGCGGCAGAGCCTTTGTAGCGTCCGACAAGTAGAAATTTGTTTTTTTCACTGAATTCCTGCGCCACTACCAGCGTAGAATCGTAAAGCTCTTCGTACACGTATTTGTCGGCTATGGCGTCGTCCCCGATTTTTTCTCTCAAATAACTTCCGAAAGGTTCCAACACGGGGAAAATGATTCTTCCGCTCGACGAGAGGGCGGTATAACCTTCTACGTAGTCAAAACGTCCGTCGGGATTTACGGCGTTTTTGGTGTCCAATCGGTCGAGGTTCATCACGCGGAGCAACAGTTGATTAGCAATTTTTCCTTCCTGAATGTACTGTAATTCCGTTCCGATGGAATCGTTTCGGTACAAGATATTCATCTGAAAGCCGTCTTGTTGCATCTGCATGGCGCCGATGGAATAGACGTTTTTCATCATTAAATCCCACGAAGCTAACTGTGGAGACTGCGACGTACTTTTCAAGAGTTTTAAAATTAATGCGTTGGGAGCTTTCACGTTGTCGGTAGAAAATTCGCCCACCTGATATGTTTTTCCTTGATAGGAATACTCGTAAGCTACGGCAAGGACTTCGTCGGGATTAAGTGCGGAGCGGAGCGAAATAAACCCGAGCGCTTGATTGAGCGTGTATTCCGAAGGGTCGAGTCGGCGGGCATTCTCAATTTTTTCATAATCTTCACCGCCATTGATATCGTGAGCATCGTATGCATTTGCAAGTACTTCGTTAGCCCGCTGAACGTTGCGCACATCCGGTAGGTTAACTATGGTGTTGTATAGCGAGTTGGCTTCGTTAGAAGGAGGAACGTTTCCGTTGCTTGTCCAATACGGATTATCAATTCTCGAAGGTTCTCCCAAGTCCATAAAGGCGATGATGTTTCGCGCTTCGTCAAAGCGACCCCGCTTATTCGTTACCCACACTTCCACGCGATTGATGATTACGCCTGAGGAAATAAAAGGCAGGCTCGCCATCGATTTTTCGTAATTGTCACGGAAATTATGCCCGAGGAAAAAGTGGCGGTTATCGTCGTATTGGTCAATTTTAACTTCGAAAGGGGTGGTTTGGGCACCGCCTTTGGAACTAACAGTCTGCGATTGTGATTCTTGCTGGGAAGCTAGTGCGGATATTTTTAACTTCCCGAATTGCAGGTCGGTTTTGATGCCGAAAAGCGCCGTGCTTCCGGTTATCAATGAACCGCTCAGCGGCATACTCACGTTTCCGGCTTCTATCAGCTGGATGATGTCGTCTTCCTTACCTTTGAAGGAGAGTTTGGCGAGCCGTTGGTCGAAATCGAATGACGCTTCAGTGTTATAATTCAGCCCAAAATTGATTTTATCACCCACCGTTCCGGTAACGTTCATCTGAATTTTCTGGTCGAAATTCGGGATGTTCGAGCGACGCGCACGCGGAGGCAGCGTATAGTTGTTCGTGTATTGGCTTTTGAATCCGAAAATAAGTTCTGCTGACCCTTGTGTACGTATTTGCACGCCGCCCGGTCCGAAGAGTTTATCAGCTGGTCCGAGGCTGAATTTCATATCGGTAACGGAAAATTTGTCTTCATTATTGGATACGCCTTTCACGTTTCGGTCGCGCCAGTATTCTTGTATCGATTTCTTCATCGAATATTCGTTAAACTCTTCCGGCGTTAGTGTGTAAGGTGTAGAAATTTCCATCTCGCCCACCTTCGTTCGGATGACGTAGTTACCTGATTTGTCGTCGTATTCCACAGTGGTTTTCACGTTTTCCGGGTCACGTAGGTCCATCGGGTGTTGTTTGTGGAGATCGTCGTAGGTGGAAATATTCTGATTGCTGACGGGGAAGCGTGCAGAAGAGTCTTTAACAGCTTCTGTCGGACTTTGTACTTGCAGTTCAGGAGCGTATTCCGCCGAAAAATCGGGCGTGAAATTGTGGGAGGAGTTTACAAGCCCGTAACTTCCCCCTACAAGGATAATAAATAATATTATGACCGAATATTTCTTCACGTTTTAAGACTACGAATAACCGACTTAACCACTTTACTGTTCAACCACTTATAAACCCAATCAGAGCATTTTCAACGCCAATTTCAGCGCCTGTTCTACCGTAACATCCGGTTGTTTTTTCAAAATTTTATCGACTGCTTTTTGCGATGGGTTGGCTGAAAAACCAAGCATAGCCAATGCCGCAAGCGTTTCTTCACGCACGGGATTGCTCGATAATGGTAGTGTAGTTGCTACTTTGCCATCTTCCGAAACACCGATTTTCAAAATCTTATCCTTCAAATCTATTAAAATGCGTTGAGCCGTTTTTGTCCCGATGCCTTTAATGGCAGTTAGTCCGGTAACATCTTCAGTAGCAATGATTTGTTGTAGTTCCGCTGCGGAATAGGACGACATAATGACACGTGCCGTATTGACCCCGATACCCGACACGGAAATCAGCAGTAGGAAAAGCTCACGCTCGTTTTTGTTCATAAAGCCGAAAAGCATGTACGCATCTTCTCGGATGGCTTCATGGATGTAAAGTTTGGCTTCCGTCTGCCCGTTGAGTGCGCCGTACGTGGTTAATGCAATGTTAATAAAATAGCCGATTCCAGCGGTTTCGATGACCGCATTGGTCGGTGTGAGCTCGGTTAATTTACCGTGGATATAATCAATCATTGTTGTAATAATTAGAATAATGCTGTTAAATTTCAAACCCCAAAGCATGCTGTAAAACAAACCATGCAGAGCCAATCCGTCGGAAATAATAACGAGTTTTTAGGAAAATTAGTGTAAAAGCGGGGTGAAAAGATGAATTTTGAAGTTTGAAATTCCGTTTTGCGAGTTTTGATGTGATGGCAGGAGATGGATATTTTAATAAATTGAATAACGGCCTAATTCCCGTGCGACGCATTACTTTGGTGCATACTTACGCCCCTTAGCAACCTTCCGATACCTGTTATTGCTTCGTCGGCACTGCTTAGAATTCGGCTTACATCGTTTAGTATCGCACTGACAGCGGTTAGAACGTTGTCGGAACGACAATGTGTCATTCTTACATTGGTTAGTTCACATCTGACAATGCTTAGCACGAAATAAGTGTGTTTTAGGATAACCTTGACAAGTCTTATAATGTAGTAGTATATAACCAACATTTCGTAGTACGACGCAGACACTCGTTAGCACGATTTCTGCCATTCTTAATACAAATGTAACATCCTGTTTGTCAGTATTGACAATTCCCGGACAGGCTTGTAACCCGTACTCTTGTAAGCGTGCAAGGTGCACATCGGAAATGTGTTCGAACAGAAAAATAGTCTAATAAATCAGTATATTATAAAATGTAACACAATAGAAACAAAGTAATACGTATCTTTGTGAAAAATTAAAAACACATCAAAATGAAAACAAAACATTCTATTTTTATCCTGCTTATTGTAGTAATTATTGCGTCATTAACTGTTTTTTTTACTACTTGCAAAGGGCAAGGAAAAAATGCTGACAACCAAACAGAATCTCAACAAGAGATAGAATCAACAGAAGATATCGACGCTGTTTCTGCCACCGAGGGCGTCATTGAAAACAACACCTATAAGGCTAAGTATTTCGGATTGACTTTCAGGTATTCCGATACTTTTAAGTACAGCGAATCGGCAGAGGAAGGCGAAGAACAAGAGAAACAAGAACTTGTTGAGCCCATCAAAACCGAAGGCACTGTTACTTTTTATTATGATGATAAAATAAGTGAAGGGGATGACTTATCCGATATGATGTCGGAATTGTCAAAAAAGGTGAATAACGTTGAAATCATATATATAGATCACGAGGGAATGCCAAAGGATATCATCAATGCTTTTATTGAAGGAAGAGAAAAAAATTCCGAGAGTTATGGAGAAGATGGAGCTAAAATAGATCAAGGCAAAAGAAATATTTCGGGCAAAGAATTCAGTTATCACATGATGACGTATAAGCATGATAGCGAAGTCGTTGATGCTATGTATTTTACAGTCGTTAAAGGGTATATAATAATATTTAAAACATTGAGCAACCTGGAAGAGGCAAGGACAGAAATGGATAAGATGATTGACGGCATACAGTTTTCGTAATCTCTGCCTGCATAGGTCTTTGACTTGTGCTGCCTTGGGATTTGAAACTCTAAAACGTCATTACTCAATTAAATATCAATCAAATAACAGAAAAATGGAAAACGAAACAAACAACACAAATGGTACTAACGACAAGCCGGTACCACAATCGACACAAAGCACCGGAAAATTAGTTGCCATTCTCAGCTATTTCTGGCCTATCGGACTAATTATTCATTATGCAAGCAGCAATAGAACCGAGTTGGGAGCATTTCACGTAAGACAAGCCACAGGTTTGGTCATTTTATCGGTAGCTGTTAGCATTCTGGCAGGAATACTTTCATTGATCGGAATACGATTCTTATCCATTGTTTTCAGAGTGATAAATATTGGTATTTTCGTTCTTTGGATTATCGGAATTGTTAATGCTGTAAAAGAAGAGAAGAAACCCCTGCCGATAGTAGGTGAAATGTTTGATAAAATGCTTGAAGCGATTAAATAAGCAAAGCTTTTTTCATAAAGCGCAAACACAAGGATATCACCGTTTACGCTGATGTTTAATTCGTGCGAGTCGTAACCAAAACTCGCTCGTATCGTTCTTACATGCTATGATATAACCAAACGAATGGTTAACGCAGTTAATCATCCGTTTGCTATGATTATGTGGTAGATAACAACAAATAATAACTCATGAGAATAAAACTTGTTTTTTTTATTGCAGCTCTTTCGGTTGCCATTAACTTAATGGCTAAGCCGATCAATCAAAATCAGGCAATGGACATTGCCAAAAGTTTCTTTAACACTACAGGAACCACTCAGCCGAGTCGAGTAAAAAGAAACTTAGATTACCAATTGATTCACACTGAAAAAGGAAACAATCAGCAAAACAGATTTTACGTGTTTAATTTAGGCGACAACAATGGATTTATAATTGTTTCGGCAGATACAAGAACTAAATCGGTTTTAGGGTATTCCAATTCAGGCAAATTTGATGTAACCAACATGCCTGACAACCTAAAAAGTTGGCTTACTAATTATTCGGAAGAGATAGAATATGCTATTGAAAAACTGCCGGAAACCAACTCACATCCGATAGCAAAAGTCAAAAAAGCGTCGGCTTCAAATCCCATCGTCAGCCCACTCTTGAATCTTATAACTTACGACCAAGATTCACCCTACAACGCTTTTTGTCCTAAAATTGACACGGTAAACACGGTTACCGGTTGTGTAGCTACTGCCATGGCACAAATCATGCGTTATCATCAATGGCCCGAAAAAGGAAAGGGTAGTAAAACTTACATTACTAAAACAACAAACACTTCTCTGTCTGCTGATTTCGGTGCTACTACCTATGATTGGTCCAATATATTAACATCGTACAACGGAAGTGAAACCGCGATTCAGAAAGAAGCCATTGCACAGCTTATGCTTCATGTTGGTGTCAGTGTTGAAATGGATTATGATTTAGCTGAAAACGGTGGCAGCGGCGCTGCTTTTAAAAATTGCGCCAATGCCCTGGTCGAGTATTTTGGATATGACGCGGGTATTCAGCTTTATGACCGAAACTATTTCACTAAAAAAGCGTGGACTGCTAAATTAAAAACAGAATTAGATGCCGGACGCCCCATATTGTATACCGGCAGTAATGCGCATCATTCCGGACACGCTTTTGTATGCGATGGGTATGATGCAAATGATATGTTTCATTTCAATTGGGGCTGGGGTGGGGTGTCCAACGGATATTACGAGCTCTCGGCATTAAATCCTAAGTCACAGGGAATAGGCTCATCCAATGGAGGATACAATTTCAGACAGCAGATTACGGCAGGCATCCAAAAACCGATAGCTGGTTCTAAAAACGGATACATCATGGGAGTAGATAGCATTCAAACGAATGTGAATTCTATACGCCGAGATAGAAGTGTAGATATAACCATTTATGGAGCCAAAAACATTGGCGGATATACCATTCAAGGATGTCGGTTTGGTTGTGTTTTAACGCAACCAGGTGAATCGGATATTCTACTCAAAGAAGTAGTAAATCTTCGTGATTTAAAAGAAGGCTGGCAATATAGCGCTTATCCAATGGATAATATCACATTCAATGATTCCATACCGAATGGAAATTATCAACTTAAATTTGTGCATAATGATGAGAACGGCAATTATGCTTCTGCGTTAGCAAATAATCGGGGGTTTAACAGCATAGATGTTATCATTACTTCGGAAAGAATTACATTCAAGAAGCCAAATTTAAAACCACAACTGCAACTAAAAGCACCTCCAACCGTTCTATATAATTTATATCAGAACAGAACAGGGGTCTTTAATTTCAATATTCCTAATATAGGAACTTATGAATATGATAGCCAAATAGGGATAAAACTTGTGAAAAAGGATGACCCCAATGTCACGCAAGATGTTGTGACTTCTTCGGAATACATTGCACCCGGCGAAACTCTTGCCATACAAATGAGTGGCCCCATTAACGTTGCTCCCGGCAAATATTTCATCCAAGTGTTTTATGACCCAAAGAATACAACGAAAACTGAATTTCCCACTACACAATTAGGAACAGATCAAGTAACTGTAGCAACTGTTTCACCTACACCTGACCCGGCTTCGTTATCTACCGTTTCTATGGATATGCCTTCTGTAACATTGGGTAAAGAATTTACGCTCACTGCTTCGATTAAAAATAGCGGCGGTTTTTATGATAAAACAATAACGGCCTATGTGTTCTCGGAAGTAGGTAAGTGGAGCGTCTATTCATTAAAGGAAACAGCATTTATAGAGAATAATGAAACAAAAACGATTAAATTTACCGGTACAATTACAGGGTTGACACCCGGAAATTACAGTGTATATTTATATAGTGATGGGGAATGGATTTCGGGTTCGACTGCTTTTAAAATAGAAGCTCCTAATTTAACTTCGGTAAGCAATCAAAAAGACAACACAAGATTTAACATAATTAATCCGGTTAAAGAAGTATTGCGCATATCTTTGCCAAAAGGGGTGGAAACAGTCTATATCTATAATATGCAAGGGAAAATAGTGAAAATTGTGCAAGTAGCTCTGCAAACTGATGTTATAGAATCAGCCAAAGATTTACAGCAGGGAATGTATATTGTTAAAGCGATAGGTGAGAATATTAATCTATCGGCTAAAATAGTTAAAGAGTAAAAAAGTAAATTTGCACAAAAATGCAGGAGAAGAAGATATAGCTTTGAAATAGTTAATCACAGGTCGATAAAGTCTTTGAAAGAACAAAGGCAGTAAAATTTTACCGATTCTTTATTATCAGTCCTGCGCTCGTTCCAATGTACACTTTTTCTGAGTTGGCATCCAGCGAAAGAATCAAGTGAGTTACATCGCTTACGTCGTAATTTTTCCATGTGTCATTGTGTAGAAATTGCAACGTGAATTTCATCGTACTGCTCGTGTCAATGATGTGATTCAGTCGCCAGATAGTACCTTGTGAGTCGACAAACAGCTCCCCGTTTTTCAGAATACCCGGAAACTCGGTGAGCCAATTTTTCCCGTCAAAGCAGATGACGTTGGTCGGGTTCGATGAGTTAAATGCTGTGAACCAGATGCGGTTATCTTTGTCCACCAGCGGATTAAAGAGGTAAGAATCGGTGTTCAGACCGGGGATTTTGTGATACGGGATAACTTCCCAGTTTCCGTCTGTAATTTTTAGCAGCCCTTTCTTAAAGTCGAGTGGAATCCACACGTTGCCTGTATGGTCAACAGCCATTCCGTGGGTTACATCCGTGTCGGTTAGTGAGTTATCGGATGTGTAAGTGATGGTTTTTGAACCGTCCCAGTAGGCTATTCCCTTCTTTCCGCCCATCCAGATACCGTTATTTTTGTCAAAAACAAACTGAGTAAATGTGAAGTCACCGGTTTTTAATACTGAGGTGTAATCTCGGATATCATTGATTTTTAAGATTTCATTTTGTGTGGCGGTATGTAAGACTCCGTGATTGTCGGCAACAGGTATCAGCATCGGTTTCGATTCATCGAAACGAAATTGAGAACCTTTCATTCGGCTCAGTTGTGAAATCATAGGTGTTGAAAGGTTGTTGGTTGAGATACGACACGTATCGCACAAACGCTCTGAGCGAAACCATATTTCGTCGCCAAAGATGCGGATGTCTAAAACCGATTTTAGTTCCAAAAAATCAGATGGCATAGAAGGTTGGCTCATGAAATCTTCTTTAGAACAGGCAAAAACTGTAAAAAAGATAACGAGGAAGATGTATTTGAAAAGTTTATCCATTGAAAGCTGCAAATATTTTTTGAAATACAGATACATATCCCATTTATTACTTAGACGGAATAGAAGTGCAAAACGCAACATTGAGCCTGCTTTTTTAAGTATATTTAACAAAAAGTGATGGGTTACCCTTTGCTTTTAGTATGAAAGGCAGACTAAATAATCCTGATTTCAGAGGTTACTTCTATGGCTTTTTTATAAAGCGCTTCCACGCCGCAGTAAGTCTCTTCCGATAGTTTTACAGCTTTCTGAATTTTATCCATCGGCAGGTCTTTGCCTGAAAACTCATAGATAATATGCATTTTCTCGTAGTATTTTGGATGCTCTTCTGTCATTTTTCCTTCCACAGTTATGTTGCATTTTTCAACATCAACGCGCATCTTTTTCAAAATTGACACCACATCCATTCCGGTGCATCCTGCCAGGGCTACGAGTTGAAGCTTTTTCGGACTTGGACCGCGGTTTTGTCCGTTATTTGCTATCGGTGCATCAGTAATTACTTTATGTCCGTCCACGTCGCTTTCAAACTCCAAGCCGCCTTTCCATTCTGAGCTGATTGTATGTTTCATTTTTATTTGTTTTAAGTTCGTAAATAAATAAGATGTTGAGCAAAAAATGCGTTTATATTTTTGCTATTTGGTTTATATTCGTTGTAACATTTTTGAAACGATATTTGTTCTATTCGCTCACTTGGATAAAATTGAAATTTGTTTGGTAGTGCTAATGATTTGAATTTTTGTATTTTTGTAAAAAAATGAGAGAATGAATACGGAAATAGACGAAAAGAAAAAGATTTACTACGCGATGTTTTTTCCGGCAATACTGTGCTTTTTTGTATTATTGACGTTTATTTTTGAGCGGGGTATGGGGCTCGATTTCAAAACAGGTGGTGTCTTTCCCGGAGAGTTGAAAACCCTGCCCAATATTTTTACCATGCCTTTTGTGCATTCAGATTGGGGACATTTGATCAATAATTTAATCTCTTTTTTTGTTTTAAGTGTCTGTCTATACTATTTTTACAGTTCTATTGCCAGTCGAGTTCTTTTCTTTTCGATGGTTCTCAGTGGGATGATACTCTGGGTGATAGGTCGCGATTCGTGGCACATCGGATTGAGCGGAATGGTTTACGCACTTTCTTTCTTTTTGTTCTTTAGCGGAATTATCCGTAAACATGTTCCGTTAATTGCTATTTCACTGATTGTTGTGTTTTTATATGGAAATACTGTGTGGCATCTGTTCCCTTGGCAGAAATATGATCCCATTTCTTGGGAAGGACATTTATCCGGTGCAATAAGTGGGGTGGTTTTTGCGTTATTATATCGTAAAAAAGGACCGCAAAAACCGGTGAAAATTTGGGAAGATGAAGAAGATGATTTAGATGACGATGAAAATGCTGTTTGGAAGATAGATTCTACTAACAATGAAAATGAGTTAAACTAAATACATATGGAAGAAAAAAATACTCGTGAAATAAATTTGGTGGATATATTATCTGCCATTTGGAAGTGGATAGTGGGAGCTGTTTTGTATGTCATTACATTAGTAGGAAAAATACTACAACTGTTATTTAGACATAAAATATTGACAATAATACTGCTTTTGATCACGTTTGCAATAAGTCAATACTTTGCAAGACCGTCTAATCGAAAATACAATGTGGATGCTATGGCTGTGCTTTACGGTGCGGAAGCTAAAACGGTGATGCAAGTAGGAAGGCAACTGGTTACAAGTTCACCCCGACTTGAAGTTACTTCTTTGGCGCACAAGCTTGGGATTAGCGATAGTATTGCCAATAAAATTGTAAATGTAGAGTTTTTTAATGTAATTGATTACAAGAACGATAGTGTGCCGGACAGAATTGATTTTAGAAAAAAGCATTCTTTAACCGACACATTGAATGTGCTGATGCCTGATTATGTTTTTATTCGCTTTAAAATCAAAGATACACAGCATCACGAAGAAGTAGGCAATGCTATTTTGAATTATCTAAATAATAATCAGGCAATACAAACAGAATATCAAACTTGGCGAGATATTCAAAATCAAAAAGTTGCCATTGCCGACTTGGAAATAAATAGGATTGATAGTTTAGCACGAAAAAAATACTTTGAGGATAGTAAACAACATATGAGGTTTGAAAACAATCAATTGATTGTTGGAAGTCAGTACACACAGTTGTTTTATAACGATATGTTTAATATCCATAAGAAAAAGACAGAAGCCCAGGTAAAATTAGCTGAAGCAAAAGCACCCGTTGTTGCTCCGTCAGGGTTCGTTATTAACCCCAATGCTATTAACAGTAGGACGAAAAATGGTGTAAGGGGACTGTTGATAGGTCTTGCTCTTAGTTTAGTCTTGGGTCTTGTGATTGAAAACAATAAAAAATGGATTGATTTTTTAAGTCAAAAATGATGATGCTTGTTTTTGCAAGTGGTATGAATAAAAGACTGCCGAAGTTAATTTGCTTCGGCAGTTTTTATTATCATTAATTCTTGAAAACTAGCTTATCATTTTCATAATCCACAATAATCGGATGTTCATTATTGATATTTCCACTGATTAATTCTTTCGATAAATCATTTAGAATATGTCGTTGAATAGCCCTCTTTACAGGTCGAGCACCAAATTGCGGGTCAAATCCTTCAGCTGCAATGAAGTGCAGGGCATCATTGGTTACTTCAAGTTTTACGCCGTTTTCAGCTAACATTTTCATCACGTTGTTCAGCTGAATTTTCACGATTTCTTCAATCTCTTTTTTATTCAGTGGAGTAAACATGATGATTTCATCAACCCGATTCAGGAATTCGGGACGAACTACTTTTTTCAACATATCCATCACTACATTTTTGGTGTTTTCCACAATTTCATCGTGATTTTGCGGAGTCAGATTCTCGAAATTTTCACGAATCAATTGTGAGCCAATATTGGAAGTCATAATGATAATGGTGTTTTTGAAATTCACCGTACGTCCTTTGTTATCTGTCAATCTTCCATCGTCAAGCACTTGCAAGAGCACATTGAAAACATCCGAATGCGCTTTTTCAATTTCATCAAAAAGAACAACAGAGTATGGTTTTCGGCGGATTGCCTCTGTTAGTTGTCCGCCTTCATCGTAACCCACGTATCCCGGGGGTGAACCGATAAGTCGAGTAACGGAAAATTTCTCTTGGTATTCGCTCATATCGATACGGGTCATCATAGACTCATCGTCAAAAAGATAGTCAGCCAAAGCTTTTGCTAACTCGGTTTTTCCCACGCCGGTTGTTCCGAGAAAAATGAATGATCCGATCGGACGTTTTGGGTCGTTCAGTCCGGCACGGCTACGTCGAACGGCATCTGAAACAGCCGTAATAGCCTCGTCCTGCCCAACAACTCGCTTGTGCAATTCTTCTTCCAGATGAAGTAACTTCGCTTTTTCGCTTTGAAGCATTTTTGTTACGGGAATACCTGTCCAACGGCTTACCACATCAGCAATGTCTTCACTATCCACTTCCTGCTTAATCATAGCGTTTCCGCTTTGAGTTTTAGTGAGTTCAGCCTGAAAGTCTGCAATTTTTTTCTCTTCGAATTTTATTTTGCCGTAGCGGATTTCTGCCACTTTTCCGTAATCTCCTTCCCGTTCAGCTTTGTCGGCTTCGTATTTTAAGTTTTCAATCTCGATTTTTGCCTGTTGGATATTATCCAAAAGGGTTTTTTCCGAAGACCATTTTGCTCTAAGTTCTGCACTTTGTTCTTTTAAGTTGGCAATTTCCACGTTCAGCGATTCCAGTTTCTTGGTGTCATTCTCACGTTTAATGGCTTCACGCTCAATTTCCAATTGCTTAATATTTCGCTCGATTTTATCCAAATCCTCCGGCACGCTGTCCACTTCCATGCGTAGTTTTGAAGCAGATTCGTCCATTAAGTCAATGGCTTTATCCGGCAAAAAACGGTCTGTAATATAGCGATTGGACAATTCCACGGCTGCAATGATTGCATCGTCTTTAATGCGCACTTTGTGGTGGTTTTCATACCTTTCTTTCAGTCCACGCAGTATGGAGATGCTGGATTGAATGTCTGGTTCATTTACCATTACAATTTGGAATCGTCGTTCTAATGCCTTGTCTTGTTCAAAATATTTCTGATATTCATCGAGTGTAGTAGCACCAACAGCGCGTAGTTCGCCACGTGCTAGAGCAGGTTTAAGAATGTTTGCTGCGTCCATGGCTCCTTCACCTTTCCCCGCACCGACGAGTGTGTGTATCTCATCGATAAAAAGGACGATTTCGCCGTCAGCTTGGATAACTTCATTCACAACTGATTTCAGACGCTCTTCAAATTCGCCTTTGTACTTAGCACCCGCTATGAGCGCACCCATGTCGAGTGAAAAAACTTGTTTCGATTTCAAATTTTCAGGTACGTCGCCACGAATGATACGATGAGCTAAGCCTTCGGCAATAGCCGTTTTACCAACGCCCGGTTCACCTATTAAAATTGGGTTGTTTTTCGTCCTTCGGCTTAATATTTGGAGAACACGACGGATTTCCTCATCTCTTCCGATTACAGGATCGAGTTTTCCGAGACGCGCTTGTTCGTTCAGATTTATCGCATATTTATTCAACGAATTATAAGTTTCTTCAGCTGATGGCGAAGTAGCTTTTGCGCCTTTTCGAAGTTCGGCGATGGCTGTCTCAAGTCCTTTTTCCGTTGCGCCGGCATCTTTAAGGATTTTTCCGGCTTGATTGTTGGTTTTGAGCAGTGCCAAAAGTAAATATTCGAGCGAAACGAACTGGTCGCCCGCTTTCGTGGAAAGATTTATTGCGGTTTGAAAAACTTCGTTTGTCTCGCGGCTCAAGTATGGTTCGCCACCACTCACTTTTGGATACGAATCAATGGCTCGATCTACTATTTGGCGAATGGTGTTAAGATAAACACCCATTTTGCCAAACAGAAATTGTACAACGTCCTCACCTTTTGTTACAATGCCTTTTAGTAGATGGGGAGTCTCTATGATTTGCTGTCTTTTGGATTGAGCAATATTTATAGCTTGCTGAACAGCTTCTTGTGATTTTGTCGTGAAATTATTAAAGTTCATATCTATAAAAGTGTTTTTATTTTTTACATTGTATGTTAATTTGGGAAACGCTATGTTTTCCTACGTATTTTTAGGTTTCAAAATCTCTACCATATTGATTATCAGACAAAATGGCTTAAATTTGAGTTGGTTTTCTGTGTGAAATGACAATTCGACTTAAATGGGTGAAATTTTGTCATTTTAATTATTTTTAGAATAGTTTGAGAGTTGAAATTTGATAAAAAAGGAGAAGTTGAAAAAAAATGATTATTTTTGTAGATTAATCTGTAAAACAGAAAAAGGATGTCTGAAAAGGAGTATAAAGTTCCTGAACCCACACTGCGACGTTTGCCTTGGTACTTGGCATATGCTCAGTTAGTTCAGAAGTCGGGAGAACTGTATTTGTCATCTACACAGATTGCTGCAAATATAGCTGTGGATGCATCGAAAGTAGCTAAAGATTTGTCTTATGTGAACATTTCTGGACGTACGCGCGTGGGTTATGATGTAAATGAATTGGTAAAAGTTTTGGAGGAGTTTTTGGGATTTACCAAGTCGCACAAAGCTTTTTTGTTTGGTGTAGGAAGTCTCGGAGGCGCATTGATGCATGATATTGGATTAAAGCATTTTGGACTTGAAATCGTGGCCGGATTTGATGTGAAATATGAACTAGCCGGGACAAGTATTAACCGAATTCCTATTCATCACGTTGATTCTTTTGAAGAATTGCAGAAAAAAACAGGAGTTAATATTGGCATTTTAACTGTACCCATCGATAAGGCGCAGGAAGTTGCTGAAATGATGATAGCTGGAGGAATACAAGCTATTTGGAATTTTACTCCTTTTCGGATACGAGTTCCTGAAAACATTGTGGTGCAAAATACGTCCATTTATGCGCATTTGGCTGTAATGTTCAATAGGTTGAATGAATTAAACCAAAGCAAGTAAAATAAAATCTGCCGACTTAACAGTTCTAAATAATAAACAATTACTATCAAGATGAAAATTTTCGCTATCGGGCAAAATTATGTAGAGCATAACAAGGAAATGGATAGCGCTGATCCGTTGGAACCGATAGTTTTTATGAAAGCGGATACGGCAGCTCTCAGAGATAATAAGCCCTTTTTTCACCCCGATTTTAGTGAAGAAATACATTATGAAACTGAATTGATAGTTAGGATTAATCGGCTTGGACGTAATATCTCTCCAAGATTTGCTCACAGATATTACGAAGAGATTAGCTTGGGAGTGGATTTTACGGCACGCGACTTGCAGAGGCGATTGAAGCGGGAAGGGAAACCTTGGGAAATTTGCAAAGCATTTGATAATTCGGCTGTAATCGGAAATTTTATCCCAAAGGACGAAATTGATGATATTCAAAATATTGACTTTCATCTGGATTTGAATGGAAATACTGTTCAACAAGGCAATTCCAAAGATATGATTTTTTCGATCGATGAGTTGATTGCTTACATCAGTAAGTTCTTTACCCTTAAAATTGGCGATATATTGTTTACCGGTACACCTGCCGGCGTGGGAAAAGTGAATATCGGTGATCGCCTTCAAGGATATATTTTTGAGAAAAAAATGTTTGATTTCCAAGTGAAATAGCATTTTCTATTAATTCTATTTATAATAGAAGTGTATTTTAACCGTTATAATGTGCATGCCTTTTATTTAAAATTAGATTGTTTGTTATGAAGCTTAAGTATCTTTTTACATTTATTTTGCTTGTTTGTTCAGTTATTGTAACAAACAGCCAAAATATTTCTCGTTCCAAAAAAGAGATAAAGTGGATTGGAATTGAAACCTGGTCCTCACCGACAGACTCTAAAAAAGTCATTTCTTTTGTTGATGCTCAGTATCCCTCGGATAACGATCTTCCTTACTTTATTGAAAATATCAGTAAAAAAGACAATGAAAAAACAACACTCAACGTTGTAAATCCACATTTCGAATCTGTCAGTCCCGATGAACTCGTATTGCTAAGAGATAAAAATTTACCTTCTGAAATTTCTGTATCGTCCTTTACATCCACTGATAGAGGTGTAAAAACTCAAACATTCCAGATACTTCCTTTTGTAAAAAGAGGAGAAGAAATACTCAAATTAATTGATTTTGAATTAGAAATAGAAAAAACATTGAATCCCCAGAAAGCACCGTCAGCCATTCACTCTTACGCTGAATCATCGGTGCTAAAGTCCGGTAAATTTGTCAAGGTAAAAGTTAAAGAATCGGGGATTTATAAAATCACCTATGAAACCTTAAAGGATATGGGCATTAATCCCGAAAATGTTCGTGTATTTGGTTATGGGGGAGCATTGCAAGAACAAAGTTTTTTAGTACCAAAACCGGACGATTTGCCCGAAGTAGCTATTTGGATGGAAAAGGGAGCTGATGGGATTTTTAATGCAGGTGACTATATCCTTTTTTATGGTCAAGGTGTGGTTAAATGGGAATATGACTCGTCGAGTAAACTATTTACTCACACGCTTAATCATTATGCCAATGAAGGATACTATTTTATTACATCTGATGTAGGTGATGGCAAGAAAATTACAGAAAAAACCATTCCTATTCCGGCGGATGCAAATGTAGTTGAAGTGTCTGAATTTGTTGATTATAAAGTTCATGAGTTGGAAAAAATAAATTTGGGTAAAACAGGTAAGGTTTTTTACGGTGAAGAGTTTTCAAGTGTTACGTCTTACGACTATCAGTTTGATTTTCCTAACCTAACGGGAGCTGAAGTTGTTGCTCGTCTTGATGTAGCTGCCATTTCATCAGAAAACACCTCTTTCGATTTAACACTGAATACAGAAGTAACCAGAAGAGTCAATGTTGATAGAAAAGGTTCAGATCATTATCAAGTAGGTAGAGATTCTAATGCGATGCTGACTTTCCCGAGCCCAAGTGGTTCAGTTGTAAACTTTAATTTGACATACAATAAAAGCAACAATAATTCGCGAGGCTATTTGAATTATTTGGAAGTTAATGTCCGTAGAAATTTACAGATGTCGGGCGCTACCATGTTTTTCAGAAATGTAGACCATCTTAACTCCGGGAACTATACCAAGTATTCTATTTCAGGAGCAGGGAAAAATGTGCAGATATGGGACATAACAGATCAAAGTAATATCAAAAAAATTGTAACCACAAGAAATGGGGATTTGATTGAGTTTACAGATTCCAACGAAGAGGTGAAGCAGTATGTGGCGATTGACCCTTCTGTTAAAAGTGCGTTTACCCTAGAGCCGGAAGTTGTTGGACCTATAAAAAATCAAAACTTACATGGACTGCCTTCAGCCGATATGATAATTATAACTCACCCCAACTTTGTTTCACAGGCAAAGCGATTGGCTGATGCGCACCTTGAAAAAGATGGTTTAACGACCCATGTAGTAACCACAGAACAGGTTTACAACGAATTTTCTTCCGGAACACCTGATGCTACAGCTTATCGTTGGATAATGAAAATGTTTTATGATAGAGCACTTGCTGCCGGAGCTCCTGATTTAATGCCTAAATATCTTTTACTGTTTGGGCGTGGAACGTTTGACAATAGAGGTATCATCAATAATTCAGGTGATAATATGGTGCTCACATATCAGGCAGATGAATCGCTTAACAGAATTAATTCTTACGTTACGGATGATTACTTCGGATTTTTGGATGATGAAGATGGGTTGGCTGTAATCACTCACAAACTTGATATAGGGATAGGCAGATTTCCGGTTGTAACAGTACAACATGCTGAAGATGTTGTAACGAAAACCATTAATTATATGAACAATACCGTAAAAGGGAGCTGGAAGAACCAACTTACTTTTGTGGCCGACGATGGAGACGACTCCATGCACGTTGAGGATGCCGATGGCATTGCAAATACTATTTTTAAGGCCAATCCGGAATACCAGATTCAAAAAATTTATCTCGACTCTTATCGTCAAGAAACTTCTGCAAGCGGTGACAGCTATCCGATAGCAAAGAAAAGACTTCAAGACATGATAAGCAGCGGTACTTTTTTGCTTAACTTCACGGGGCATGCCAGCGCGGTAGGATGGACGGATGAAAAAATACTACTTGCTAATGATGTGAAAGAATTGTTTAATAAAAAACTTCCGATGTGGGTTGCAGCCACTTGTGATTTTGTGTTGTTTGACAGCAAAGAAATCTCTGCAGGTGAGAGTGTTTTGTTAAATCCAGTTGGAGGAGGTATTGGTAATTTTTCTGCCGCAAGAGTTGTTTATGCTGCACAAAATGAAATTATTAATAGAAACTTTACGAAAAATTTATTCACAAAAACAAAGGGAGAATATCCTAGATTGGGTGATGCTGTGAGAGTTGCTAAAAACGACATAGGTGCCGAAAACAATAAAATGTCCTATGTGTTGCTGGGAGATCCTGCACTTAGATTGAATTATCCACAAAACTATAAAGTTATTACAGAATCAATTAATGGTAATAATACGTCTCAGGTTACAGATACGCTTAAGGCTCTCTCTGTAAATACAGTAAAAGGGTATGTGGCTAATCAGAACGACAGCAAAGCAACAGAATTTAATGGAATAGTTGAGATAAACATCTACGATAAAGAACAAAGAATAACTACACTGAATAATCATAATGAAAAGTTTGGTGTCTTTACTTTCACTGATAGGCCCAATATCCTTTATTCCGGAAAAGCAAAAGCTGTGAACGGAGAATTTGAATTTACATTTATGATGCCGCGAGATATTCGTTACAACTACGGCACTGGCAGAATAAATTATTATGCCAACGATACCATTACAGGAATGGAAGGACAGGGATACTTTGAAAACTTCGTTGTGGGTGGTGCAAAATCGGATGTGGAGTATGAAACAGACGGACCGATAATAGAAATGTACCTCAATACACCTTCATTTGTATCTGGGGATAAAGTAAATGAAACACCGTTATTTGTGGCTCACATTTCTGATGTTAGTGGCATCAATACAGTCGGAAGTGGTATCGGACATGATATAAAATTGGTAATTGATAATGATCCCTATACTTCATTTATATTGAATGATAGATTTGAAGCAGAAACTAACAGTTATCAAGCAGGTAGAGTGCAGTTTAAGCTACCTCAGTTATTACCTGGAAAACACACATTGACTTTACATGCATGGGACTTGCTTAATAATTCATCACAGGCAACGTTGGAGTTTGAAGTGGTAGAAGGATTAACACCCGAGATTGCAAGTGTGCAAAATTATCCTAATCCGGTAAAAACTGGTACCACGTTTATCGTGGCACACGACAGACCCGAAATGGTTTTAGAGACTCGAGTAGATATTTTTGATATGACAGGAAGATTGATTTATAGTCAGCAGCAGAGCAGTGCAGATGATTTGCGCTGGGATGTGACAGATAGTGTAGGGAATCGAGTTAGACCGGGTGCGTATTTGTATAGAGTGTCTGTGAAAACAAAAAATAGTGAATTTACTTCAAAAGCCAATAAAATTATTGTTCTTGGACAATAATTGAATGAAAATTTGGTTAATTAATACAATTGATATCTTTAAAAAATCCATAAAGAAAAGCCTTAATAAATCCTTAAATCGAATAGGCATTTTAGGCTTGTTTTAAAAAATAAATTTACTTTTATATGAAGAAGAATTTTTTAATTTTATTTGCAATAGCGCTTTTTCCCCTTTCGCTTTTAGCTCAAAAAGTGCCTAATAAGCAATTGAACCCTTTACTTACCGGTGTTCCTTCATTGACCATTACACCTGATTCTCGCGGAGGCGGTATGGGAGACGTAGGTGCTGCCACAACACCTGACATTAACTCGCAGTTTTGGAATCCGGCAAAATATGCATTTATGGAAAGTCCGGCAGGTCTTTCTTTATCTTACACTCCGTGGCTGAGAAGATTGGTAAACGACATTTCTTTAAGCTATTTGTCCGGCTACTGGAAATTTAATGAAACATCTTCTGTAAGCACTTCGCTACGTTATTTTTCTTTGGGTGAAATAAAAATGTACGGAAGAACGCCAGGAGAAGATATGGGGACTGCGCGTCCGAATGAATTAGCGTTTGACGTTGGATATTCGATGTTGCTGTCTGAAAAAATTTCAGCTGCAGTAGCGCTTCGGTATATTCGTTCAGATATGAATGTGAAAACCGAAGGCTCGGATATGGTACCCGGAAATGCCATCGCTGCAGATGTCGCCACGTATTACCGCACACCTATTGAAATGGCAACCGGCGATGCAAATTTGGCTTTCGGTTTGAATATTTCGAATATCGGTTCGAAAATTTCGTATGATAACAATCTTAACAGCATGTTTATTCCGACAAACTTGAGATTGGGTGGCTCGTTTGAATATCCTTTCGATGATTACAATAAAATCTCTATCAATGCTGATGTTAACAAATTATTGGTACCGTCATCTCAACTGCCGATGGAAGGTGAGTCAGACGAAGATTTTATGAATAGACAGAAAGAAGCGATGAATGTAGGACCCATTGCAGGTATATTTAAATCATTTGGTGATGCGCCCGGTGGTTTTGCGGAAGAAATGCAAGAAATAATGTGGTCGCTTGGCGCTGAATATACGTATAATAATCAATTTTTTGTTCGCGCAGGTTATTTTAATGAGCACGAGTTAAAAGGTAACCGTAAATTCTTTTCCACCGGTGTTGGTTTCAAGTTGAATGTGTTCCAACTGGATGCAGCTTACTTGATTTCGGTTGCACAATCCAATCCGCTTGACGGCACACTACGATTTACGCTTGGATTTGATTTGGATGGTTTAAGAAATTTGATGCAATAAAGTTATTTAATCATATGAGAAAAAACGGTTGTTTCAAATGATTGAGATTCAACCGTTTTTTATTTATCAAAATTAATCATGAAGTTTAGAGTTGGTTTTGGTTACGATGTGCATGTCTTTGCACCCAATCGTGAATTGTGGCTTGGCGGAATTAAGATTGACTTCCCACTTGGATTGCAAGGTCATTCCGATGCCGATGTCTTGATTCATGC
This sequence comes from Bacteroidales bacterium, assembly GCA_012518275.1. GTDB lineage: Bacteria > Bacteroidota > Bacteroidia > Bacteroidales > Paludibacteraceae > UPXZ01. Next base: position 31,411 of record JAAYSS010000049.1, on the reverse strand, counting down.
TCTTTGCGATGCGTTGCTTGGAGCGGCAAACATACGTGATATCGGTTTCCATTTTCCGGATACTGCCGATGAATATAAGGATATTGACAGTAAAGTGCTGTTGAAAAAGGTAATGCTTTTGCTTCGCGAAAAAGGATATGAATTTGGAAATGCCGATTGCACGATAGTCACAGAGCACCCGAAGCTAAATCCGTACATCCCTTTCATGCAGGCAAAACTTGCCGAAGTAATGGGAATATCGGAAGATGTTATTTCCATCAAGGCAACGACCAACGAAAAAATGGGATTTGTGGGGCGTCAAGAAGGGATGGCTGCGTACGTAATAGTGCTTATAGAAAAGATTTTTGATTAACCCGAATTTTCTATCGTATCCCCCTTTCATTCAGTGCTTTTTGATATTTTGACGCATTTTTTTGATGTTCTGACCACGTTGCAGCAAAGTTGTGTTCCCCGTTGAGCGTTTCTTTGGCACACATAAAAATATAATCGTTCTTGTCGTAGTTAAGTACAGCATCTAATCCGGCAAGCGTCGGAATGCGGATTGGACCAGGTGGGAGTCCGACGTTTCGGTACGTATTGTAGGGAGAGTTAAATCGCGTGTGGACATTCAACACTCTTTTTATCGAAAAGTCTCCGATTGCAAAAATCACGGTAGGGTCAGCCTGAAGGGGTATGTTCCGTTTCAGCCTATTGATGTAAAGTCCGGCAACAATCGGTTTCTCTGCTTTGCTATTAGTCTCTGCATCTACTATTGAAGCCAAGGTGCTTACCTCAACTTGCGTTAAGGGGATAGCAGCGGCTTTTTGCTTCCTTTCTTCCGTCCAAAATTTGTTGTATTCTTTGTACATTCTGTCAAAAATCTTTTCAGCTTTCACGTTCCAAAACATTTCATAGGTGTTGGGCAAGAAAAGCGATACAGCTGTTTCCTGTGTAACACCGTATTGCGAAAGGAATGCAGAATCGTTGAGTAAATTAAGAATTTGGAGCGAATCAGGCATCAATTGTTTCGATAGTCGAGCTGCAAGCTGCTCTTTTGTGCGGATATTGTTAAATTTTAGCTGTACCGGTGTTTGCTTGCCATTGCGAAGCATTTTTACGAGTGTTAAATTATTCATGCCGTTCACTATTCTATATCGACCCGATTTTACGGTTTTAAACTTTAATGCCCGAGAGACTTGCTTGAAAGTATTAATTCTTTTTACTCGTGTATTATCTGTAAGTTCAGCCACCAGCTCATCATAGGTGGTGTCGTCAGGGATTAACAGGAAGTATTCATTGTCTTTTGTTTTTGTGAAAATATTCGGTGCCCAAAAGACATAGGCTATCAAACTAAGCGCCACAACAGCAATGATTACCGCAATTATTAATCCAAATCTAACTTTGTTTTTGTTCATAAAAGCATTATATCTAAAAGAAGAACTTGCAAATATAGGCAAATGTTTTTACTTTTTTGGTACTAAAAGGTTTTGTTAATCAAAAAACGTTCATTATCTTTGCAGTCTAAAATTTCGGAACTCATTAAGGAAGTGTGGGTGAGTGGCTGAAACCACAGGTTTGCTAAACCTGCAAGCGGGCAACTGCTTCGAGGGTTCGAATCCCTCCGCTTCCGCTGAGAATAAAAACTCACGTTTCGAGTTAGTATTCACAAACACAAACTTTTTGAAAAACACCGTAAATATTAAGCATTTATGGTGTTTTTTGTGTTTTTTAAAACCCAATGAATACAAGTTGGTAAAGGTTAGCATTCACAAATGTTTCACTTTTCTGCTGTATTTTCTTCTATAAAAAAACAAGAAGGAAAATGTTCGGTAATGATTCGTATCTCATTAAACGGGAAAATGTGTAACATTGGAAGTTCTGGATTGTTCAAGGTCTGTGTTGCAACCATCCGATTGGTGCCTTTGACTACAGGTGAAACATACTGTTAATTGTTCACAGTACGATGGTTGGAAAAAATAAGACGCCGTGTTCAATGTTGAAAATTTATCCAGCAGCCACCCTTTTCTGCTTTCCTGCGGATTCTCTTTTATCGCTTCAACAATAGTTTTACTTGTAAACCGCTTAAAATCGCGAAGTATATTTTGCAATAAAAACCCTTCTGCGGCTCTTATTATCAAATGTACGTGGTTACTCATTATGCACCACGCAAAAACCTCCAATCCTTTACGGCAAAACTCACAAAATACAATCCATCCGGATTATAAAATTTATATTTTCTGCTCATTATATCAAATTTTCCATAAAGATATAAATTGTTTGCTTTACATTAAAGTTTTTCTTGCTTTTCAAGCAACGCACAGGTAGATACCTGCGCGAGCGGGGGGGCGCGAGGATTTATAATCCGAAGCTTTTTTACTATTAGGATTTATAATCCGAAATACAATTCCTTATAGTACATAAGGCGGGATTACCGCTCGATACTTCGCTTGGCTTGCCAAGAAATCCCGCCCACCGGTGCGATTTTTTCCTCATTGCCTGCAGTTTTGCATATCCGTAGGGACGAACGGGCAACCAGCGCGATTATCTACTCATTTATTCAACAGATCCGAAAGTACGAATAAGGTCTTATTCTATATTCCACCTAAGGGTAAACATAAAAGAGCGACAATAAAAAAACTCAATAGATATATTAACACATTCTTAAAAGTTATTTTATCTGTTTTCTCTATCAGAACAACCTTAGTTTTCAACATTTTGTCACCTATACGTTTGTCGTAATAAATCAATAGTATGAGTTCAATTGGAGCAAAAAATACAAACAAATTTCTTCCAATTAATATACTTGTATTCAATTCTTCGTAGTAATTATCAACTACTCTTAATTTATATAATCTCTTACCAATACTTTGACCGTTAATATTGTCTTTACATAAAAACAACGAGAGGAATAATGCGAGCCCAACATTAGTATCATATTTTGTGCCGTTCTTAAATATAAGAATATGTAAGGCAAACAAAACACACCAAACAATTGCAATAAAAACTAAATCTATAATTAATGCTTTTAATCTTTTTTTGTTATATAGTTTCATTTTTATTCGTGTATTAGTTTTTTGAGTGCTTCCTCAATTTTCTTCATATCAATTTTCATTTCTACCCCAATTATGAATCCAGCTTTTACACCCACATCAGTAACTTTTATTCCAGATTCAGTTTCCTGATTTACAATCTCATTTGTTTCGTTATCTATTTCGGTTTTAGTTTCACTTACTCCTTCAAAAATAGTTATTCCAGCAGAAGTTGATGCCGTTTTAGTTGTGGTTGTACCATTATCTTTAATTGTAGTATTTTCTGCAAATGAAGCAATACCGATTGAAATTTCTCCTCCACTTTGTACAGTAGGTTTATTTTTATTTGGTGTAAATTTACCATCTCTCACCCCTACAAGATCAAACGAACCTGGATTACTATTTACGCCAATTGAAACGGTTCCCACATTGACTTTTGCAGAACCTTGCAAACCGAGTGTCACAACTGCTGTTGTAGCTTTATAGATAGATTTGCCAAATTGAAACCAGTCTTTTAATTTCTTAGGGTCCCTCCCATCAGGGTCAATCATATTCACCGGATTATTCCCGCACCACGCATACGGCGAGATATGATAATACTTCTCACAAAGCGGGTCTATGGTAGTAATGCGCATTATGGCGGGATAGTACATCCGTGCCTCACTATCATATTCATCCAGCCCGTGCGCCTCTATCCATTCCTTGCCGCTGTATCTAAAAGGCTGCTCTAAGCCTCCCATACCTTCATCCCAAGGCATTCCGCTGGGATAATACTGGGTGCGCTGAATGGTTTCCCCCTGCCCGTAAGCAAGCCATACTTCACGAATACTACCCAAATGATTGCGGCAGAAGTAGGCATAGTAATTCTCATCTCTATTATAATACATAACATATCCCTCGGAATTATATATTCTGACTAAATCATTAGCAGGCTGATATGAAGTATATTTATACTCATAATTATCTACAAAACACGTACTGTTGTATTTTATATCACCCATGTAAGCACTACTCAAAATCTCACCATTTATAAGCGGAACAGATAGCGGTGTTAACAGGGTACGATATTCAGATGCTAATTTTTTACCTCCCGCATCGTATTTGTTAATTATCTGATTGCCGTTCTTAAACTGTATTGTGTCCGGCAAATTTAATAAATTATACCGAATGGCTACTATATCACGGTGTCGCTGGGATTTGTAATCCCAGCTCTTGTATTATCAGCCCGCCTGTCTCGGGCAGTATTTAAGGTGGGATTGCAAATCCCGCCAACCAGTGCTACTATTCACTCATTTATTCAGCATATCCGAGGAAACGGGGGTATTCGTATCTTCACGTTGCGATCTTCCTTCTCTTCTGTCTTGTTCTTTTTTTCCCTCTCTTTGATATGTGCCCTTGCTTGCATTTTGCGTTGTTGCATCGGTTGCTGATTCTATTGAATTAGCAGCGGTATTTAAGGAATTTAATAAATTTTCTCTGGCCTGATTAGCCTTTTCGGTACTCAAGTAATGGTTATATGATACTGTGCTAACCCCTATAGCCGTTGAACCAAATAAAAATACTTTTGCTGCATTATGCATCTTACGGCCGTGAGTAACAACTTTCATCGCAAAAGGAAAATCCCCATTCACATCCACATAATTTACAGAATTATTTCCTGCATGTACATACGGAGATTGCCAAGGATATTTTTCTGCAAATCTATCGATAGTAGTAAACCTCGATATGGCATGGTACAATCCTCGCTGAATAATAGTTTTGATTGGAAACAGCAATTTTACTTTTGTTTTTATGCAACCAAACTCAACTCCCAATCTGGAGCATAATGTCCCGAAACTGTCTCTGTTATTCATTTTCTTTTATTTTTAGCCGTAATAATAGCGAAAGGCAGAGAATTTATCCCTGCCTTTTCACTTTAGTTTTGAATTTTAATGCTGATTATTAGACTGTTATTATAATAACTCCCAATTTGGAGCATTACCGATTAAAAATCCTTTTAATAAAAAAGGCGGGATTAGCTAAATCCCGCCCACCAGTGCTGTCATTTGCTTATTTATCAGGCATATCCGAAAGGACGGGGTATGAAGTGCTATAGATTATATTTTTAAAATAGAATCAAGACTATGAATTACTATGGTGTCCTGAATGTTTAATGGTTTATAGATATTTACTTTTCTCAATGTGTCATAAAGAGTATTCGTTTGATAAAAATTTAGGACAAATGTGGTATCATTTAAAATACGATATTCATACATTATTTTTCCAATTTGTAAAGTAGAGTCTGTTTTTATTTCCCAATTTTTCTTTGGTAATCGCAAAGAATAACTGTTTAAGACAGTATCATGCTCATATTCAATTAATGTGTCTTTTGTTGAAAAGGAATATAAATAATAATTATATGATATAATAGAACTATCATTAACTGTATTCCAACTTCTCACTTTGACACTCCAATAATTGTGATCTTCAATCATTTTTTGTAATCTACTCTGACTATTTTCACAAGAGTGAAAAAACAACAAAAGCAGCACACATACTTTGAATAATAACTTTCTAATAGGGGTCATCTCTATAGCTATCATATTTAAAATATTTATTATTATATTTTACTATAACATCCTGTGAATCTATGTAATTTATCTCAACATTGCCTGTGTTTAATTTGTTAAAACTTACCTTTAATGCATCCATTTCTTTGAAAGAAATCTCTCCTTTAACAGCTGCCATATAAATAAAACTCCCATAATTACCTGCTACGGCAAGCTTTAATTTATCACTTGTTTTAGAAAAATCGTCAGTTTGAGATTGCCCCAAATACACTTTTGAATGTTTAAGAAATGTATATTTTTCAGTTAGATTTTCAGATTTATGCCCATATTCAGTATTAGCTTCATGCCCAAGTATTGAATTCATATCACTAGTACTGTTAAAATATCCTTGATTAATAGCATTTAAATTTACAAAAACTCCTTCTTTTGTAGTGTAAGCTTGTCCTTCTGTATTCATCCTGTAGTCAATACCAAATTTACCAGAATAACCTTTTTTACTTGCGTAATGAGTAATTATGCCTAAACTTGCGTTAGCAAGATCTCCCCTCGTCCTTTCGGATATGTTCTTTAAAATCTTAAAGTTTGTGCGCTGGTCGCGAGGATTTATAATCCGAAGCTTTTTTACTATTAGGATTTATAATCCGGAATACAATTCCTTATAGTACATAAGGCGGGATTACCGCTCGATACTTCGCTTGGCTTGCCAAGAAATCCCGCCCACCGGCGCGATTTTTCCTCATTGCCTGCAGTTTTGCATATCCGTAGGGACGGATAGGACGGGGCGGGCTTTTTATTTAATTGCATTTTAATTTGGGCGGTTTGTAATATCCAAGCCCGATATTTGTAATCACTCTTTTGTATTTAGATAAATCTTTTTTACAAAAATAATAATGCGCACCTTTTTGACTGTCATCACTTGAAAAGTCAGGGATAATATAATCTTTTTGCAATACATTATATCTCCATAATACTGCTATTATTTCTTCTGTTACGGTATAATTGTCATCCCACCAATAAAACAGTTTGCCGTCTCTTATCACGTATTTTGTTGGTAGCTTATCTTTCGCTTCTTCTGAATAATATAATTGATAATCATCATTACTCCCAATTTCTACACTTACTATTCCGTCAATTAAATTTTCTTTTTTCCATTGGTGAGTTCGTCCATCTTTATATTCTCCCTTATTAACTTGTATTAAAGTAGGTTTACTAAACACGCTATCCTCAAAAAAAACGCTAAAAACAGAATCTTTCTTAAACAAATTACATTTTGTTGAAAAGTCTTGAATAGCTATATTTATCACGACTTCTTGCAAATTTGCATCTATTGGCATTACTATTTTCTTTGTAGAATAACAACTAAATAGCAACAAAAACAGAGATAAGACTATTATTGTTTTAATTTTCATAATGAACGCATTTTATTGTTTTCTATTATGGCCATGTTGTATAAGGAATTTTAAGTGGAAACTTATCGCCGTAATTTATGGGGTGTGTAAGAATATAAAATTGTAAGTTTGCCCCGCTCGCGCGGATATCCATCCGTGCGTTGCTTGAAAAGCAATTTTTCCATAGCTACAAATTTCAAGGTTAATAATTTGTTTATTAACGTTTGCAAGGTAGGTTATTTTTTTTACATAGCCAATTGTTGTTGTGTTTTTTTAGGCCAGCTACCGCACGATTGTATCGGCTTTAGCTGTCAGCATCCCTGCTACACGAGAGGACTCGTGCGGCAACAGAGGGGGCATATCCGATGGAGCGAGGATCCGGACTTCCTAGCTTTTGTTTTTATTTTCCGCTAATGACTTCAACTCGTTTGTGATATAAAAACACCAAGTCATCATCTTTAAGATAATCTCTTATAAAATCAGTAGCTGGTATTGTATCAAAATTCTCCATTAGTGTTTCTTCATGTTTGAAATATAGTACGTAAAGTTGGCTGTTTTTTACATACCAGTAACACTGAGGTAGATTGTACACTCTAAAAATATAATCAGGTGCAATTTTCTTGACTTTAATCATAAGTGGACGAAGAAAGTTGACATAAGATGTAGTATCTTCACTCAATTCATATTTAACACCATCATAAGTAGCACGACGGCTTACTACACCCTTAATAGTTGTATCTGAATAAATAAATGATTTATCAAAAAGTAATTTGTGAGTATTTAAATAGCACAACTATTTTTCTCTTTTTACTTTTTTTTGCTATATAATTTTACTCCTTCTTTAGTGGCAAAGATTACAGGAATATTTATTATTTCAATTTGTTTAAAATCTCGCCCTGCAATATTCTTGCATGACTTTTGGGTAAAGTCTTTAGCTTTAGCTGTAAATGCTTTCTCTATATTCTCAATAAACATTTCGCTACACTCTTGTGCCTGTGTTATTAAGCTTGAGAAACAGATTAGCAAGAAAAGTATCGTTTTTTTCATATCAATTAGAATAAAGAAAGTACACTAAAGAAATTTGTAGGTCCACTATTAACATGCCCTTTAATTGGGCACATACACTTGTCGAACGCAATACCCGTTTCCATCCACCTCCAACAACTCTCCATTTATCTGCGGTTGTAATGCTAGTTATGTTAACCCAGTGGTTTACCCCCCTGCTGGTGCGGATTTGTAATACGTACCTTGTTTTTTAAAAAACAATCTCTTGCTTTGATTAGCAAACCACCGATTACAAATCGGCGGGAGCGGGGAATTCTCAGATATACAAGATGTAGCCAGTAGTGCCGCTATCACTATCCTCAACCATATCTTTTATATTGATTTTATATTGATTCGTATCATAGTTAGCTATTTATTTGGTTTTTTGATTGGGAGTTTTTATCGTAAGACAGAGACATTTGCACTTTTTTGTACTTCTTCTCATCTCTTTTCTTTGTTTCAATTCTCTTTCTGAAGTGATATAAATTTCGTCAAATTCCTCTATCAAATGGTCGTACAATTGATTAAGTTGAATCAGTTGCTCTCGAAAAGTTGCCCTATTTACCTTTTTTTTCATGACGTTACATTCTGATTTACAAATTTATCGGTTCTTATCACTTTATTCAATACGTATTTTTACGTACTTTTTTTCGTAAAACATTAACTAACACCTATTTTTTAATGTATCGCCAAAATTCACATAATAATTATAACTTATGTTTTTAAAAAAATGTTATCTTTGTACAAATCTATGAGTCTGCACCGAAAGTCCCGAAACAAAATTTTTACACTTTACAGTATGCTGATAATCAGCATTTGTTTTGGAAAGGGCGATTTATACGGTAATGAGTGATTTGCACTATTACGGTGAGAGTGTTGCTAAAATCATTCGAGATGTCTATGTGGCAAAAAAGCATGAAGGTAAATCCAAGAAGCGTTTACTATCCACTCATAAAAAAGAAATTCTCACTTCACGTGAAGAAGAAGTCGTATTTCTCCTATGTGAAGGTTATCAAGCCAAGGAGGTTGCAAGCAGGTTGGGAGTAAGTCCCAGAACCGTGGAGACTCACAAAGCAAATATCTTGAAAAAGCTTGGCTTCAATAATATGGTTGAGCTGGTTTGATACGCTTTCAAAGCTAGAATAGTTGAATCCTGAAACTGCTCTATCCGATTGACTTTGATTGGATGTGTTCTTTAATTGTTAGGAAAAGGAGTTAAAAAGAGATTAAGTACAGGATGTTTTATTGGATGCTACACTTAAAAAGGTATGTTCGTTTTATTTTTTATTAATTGAAAAAATAGTACTTTTACATAAAAAAGCAATGAAAGCATTAGTTAAATCCAAAGCAGAAAAAGGAATCTGGATGGCAGATATTCCTGTCCCGACTGTAGGTATCAACGATGTTTTGATAAAAATCAGAAAAACAGCTATTTGTGGAACCGATTTGCATATTTACAAATGGGATGATTGGGCTCAAAAAACGATTAATACACCCATGACAATCGGGCATGAATATGTAGGTGATGTGGTGGAAGTTGGTGCCGGAGTTAAGAATGTAAAGGTTGGCGATCGTGTAACGGGTGAAGGTCATATTGCTTGTGGGCATTGTCGCAACTGTCGTCGCGGGAAGCTTCACGTTTGTGAAAACACCATTAGCGTCGGAGTGAATCGCGATGGCGCTTTTGCTGAGTATTTATCTTTGCCGGCCGCAAACGTAGTACATTTGGACAGTAGCATCTCGGATGAAATTGCATCTATTATGGATCCGTTTGGAAATGCAACTCATACAGCATTAGCATTTCCGCTTATTGGTGAAGATGTTTTGATTACAGGTGCCGGTCTGATTGGCGCTATGGCAACGGGAATTACACGTTTTGCCGGAGCAAGGCACATCGTTGTGAGTGATCTTAGTGATTCCAGACTTTCGATAGCTAAAAAGATGGGTGCCACATTAACAGTTAATCCATCCAAAGGTGAAACGATTTCGGGAGCTATGAAGAAGTTGAAAATGAGAGGATTTGATGTTGGACTTGAAATGTCTGGAGCACCTTCCGCATTCCGAGACATGGTTGAAAATATGTACAACGGCTCAAAAATCTCTCTACTCGGCATTCTTCCAAATGATACAACTGTAGATTGGAACAAAATCATATTTAAAGCTCTAACCTTAAAAGGAATCTACGGACGTCAAATGTGGGAAACCTGGTATCAAATGGAACAAATGCTGATTACAGGATTTGATTTGACGCCCGTTATTACCCATCGTTTCGGGATTGATGATTTTCAAAAAGGGTTTGATGTCATGGAAAGCGGTGAATGTGGTAAAGTGATTTTGAGCTGGGAGCAGTAAAATTATTTCTTTGGCGGATTAAGTGCAAGTGTAGCATAAGGATATGGATCGCCGGCATCATCTGTCGGTTTGTCAGGGTCAAATGTCCAGACCAAGTCGCTGTTTATCCACATTTTCATACATTCAGGCGTTGCGCCGAACATATCCTTTTGTTTCATGTCGAAAGCAAAGAGCAGTCGGATTGTCTTTCGCGGATTATTTGCAAAATCAACATACACAAACCGTTCCGACCAAGCGGTATCGTTTTTTGTTTCTAATTCATGGGCTATATCGCTAACACTCAAAAGCATAAAACTTTTCTTCTTATCTGCTTTGACCAACGAATATCCCAAGGTTATTTCGGCGTTTGGATTTTGATACGGTTTTGCATCTTTACGGAAACGCACTTGTATATGGCTGTAATTAAACGCATAATCAGCCGATGAAAACAAGTCTCTTCCCTGTTTGTCTGTAGCAAAAAGTTTGACTTTTATGTACGGCTCTAAGAATGGCAGCGGTTCATCTTTTTTGTTACCACATGATAGTAAGGCTGTTGCGAAAATACTTAACAACAGGGTTTTAAAAAAATGTTTTTTCATAATCTTATTTTAATTTCATGTTTTGTCTGCATAGAAGCATGTTGAATAATTTGATGACTACATACAATTGATGATATTTGCTACCAAAACGCAACAGTGCGATCAGACATTTAAGATTATTTAACTTAATGGTGCCGATAAATTGCCTTACATAAATTCATTCATTTTTTCGTATCTTTGCATATCAAAAATAAAAACTAATTTTCACGATTAGAATTAGACAAATTGTGGCGTCTAATTACTAATAAAAAATTTTATCAATCAACTAATGACTAAATTCAAACGTACTACAGTTACTACGGCATTGCCTTATGCCAACGGGCCTGTACATATTGGACATTTAGCGGGTGTGTATGTGCCGGCAGATATTTATGTCCGCTATCTTCGCTTGAAAGGGGAAGATGTCCTTTTTGTGGGCGGTTCCGATGAGCATGGCGTGCCCATTACTCTCAAAGCTCGAAACGAAGGCGTTACACCGCAAGATATTGTGGACAGATACCACGAGATTATCAAAAATGCATTTGAAGATTTTGGGATAAAATTTGATGTATATTCTCGTACTACTTCTGAAACGCATTATGAAGTTGCATCCGATTTTTTTAGAAAATTATATGAAAACGGGAAATTTATTGAGCAGACTTCCGAGCAATATTACGATACGGAAGCCAAACAATTTTTGGCAGACCGCTACATTACGGGAAAATGTCCCCATTGCGGAAACGAAAATGCTTACGGCGATCAATGTGAGAATTGCGGAACATCACTCAATCCCACTGATTTGATCGAGCCAAAATCAACCATCAGCGGCAGTGTGCCCGTGATGCGTGAAACCAAACACTGGTATCTACCGCTTAATCAGCACGAAGAATGGCTCCGCAAATGGATTCTTGAAGGTCACAAAGAGTGGAAACCCAACGTGTATGGCCAGTGCAAAAGTTGGCTCGATATGGGGCTTCAACCGCGTGCAGTAAGCCGCGACCTTGACTGGGGAATTCCCGTGCCAGTAGAAGGTGCCGAAGGGAAAGTGCTTTACGTGTGGTTTGATGCACCGATTGGCTACATTTCTAATACAAAAGAAATTTGCGAAGCACAACCGGAAAAATACGGCAACTGGGAAACGTGGTGGAAAGATTCTGAGACTCGCTTGGTACACTTCATCGGCAAAGATAACATTGTGTTCCACTGCATTGTTTTTCCGACTATGTTGAAAGCTGAAGGAAGCTATATTTTGCCGGATAATGTTCCTGCAAACGAGTTCTTGAATCTTGAAGGTGACAAAATTTCTACTTCAAAAAACTGGGCAGTGTGGTTGCATGAATATTTGGTAGATTTCCCGAATAAACAGGATGTTTTACGTTATGTGCTTACCGCCAACGCCCCCGAAACCAAGGACAACGATTTTACTTGGAAAGATTTTCAAGCTCGCAATAACAACGAATTGGTGGCAGTTTACGGTAATTTTGTAAACCGTGCTTTGGTGCTAACACAGAAGTATTTTGATGGAAAAGTACCTGCACTTGGTGAGCTAAACGATTATGACAAGCAAACTATGGCAGATTTTGCCAACGTGAAAAAACAGGTAGAAACGCTTCTTGATACGTTCCACTTCCGTGATGCACAAAAAGAAGCGATGAACTTAGCGCGAATTGGGAATAAATATTTGGCTGAAACTGAGCCTTGGAAATTGGCAAAAACCGACATGCAGCGAGTGGCTACTATCTTGAATATCAGCTTGCAAATTGCTGCTAATTTGTCCATTGTTTTCGAGCCGTTCTTGCCGTTTTCTTCCGAAAAACTTCGTAATATGCTGAATTTCGAGAGTTTTGATTGGAAAGATTTAGGAAAAATGGATTTACTTGCTGAAGGACATCAACTGAATAAACCGAAACTTCTTTTTGAGAAAATTGAAGATGAGCAAGTTGATGCGCAAATTAAAAAGTTGCATGATACAAAAGTAACAAACGAAACAAATACATTTAAGCCGCAAGCTGTGAAAGAAAATGTACCTTTCGATGATTTTATGAAGCTGGATATCCGTGTGGCAACTGTGCTGGAATGTACGAAAGTGCCGAAAGCTGATAAGCTGCTTCAATTCAAGTTAGATGACGGGATGGGTGGACGTACAATTCTTTCGGGTATTGCACAGTATTATCCTAATCCGGAAAAACTTGTTGGTTCTCAGGTGCTTTTTATCGCTAACTTTGCTTCGAGAAAATTACGCGGCATCGACAGCGAAGGGATGATACTTTCTGCCGAAAATCCGGACGGAACATTGACACTGGTAACGCCGCGTGAAAAGTTGACAAACGGCTCAGTGGTGGTGTAGTCTTTCATTGAAATTGGCCGGAAAAACATCATCGGTTGATGATGAAATTGTGATTAATAGAAATGTGGTTACTTGAAAATCACACTCGTATGTTTTCAAAAATTCATTCCCATATCGAATTAAAAAAAACCACTAGCTTGTTGTTTAGCAAGTTAATGGTTTTTTTGCTAAGTGTGAGCTTAGTAGTAATCTCTTGCAATTCTTTTAAAGATGCCCCTTATCTTGAAGTGAAATTTGAACAAAAATCATCCTTCCCGGATGGTGGTAGATCTTCCGCTGTTTCGTTTGTAATCAACGATAAAGCTTATGTGGCTCTCGGAAGAAACGATGTGTTAAAAAACGATTGTTATCAGTATGACCCGCAATTGGACAAGTGGAAGCAAGTTGCAGCATTTCCCGGTATCCCACGTGTGAATGCAGTTGCAGCAACCGTCGACGATGAAGCTTATGTTGGGTTGGGTTACAATTCTGATTTAGGAATTTATAATGCAGATGCAATCCTTAGAGATTTTTGGAAGTATAATCCCAAGACCGATGCGTGGACGCGCTTAGCTGATTTTCCGGCATCTTCTACCAATAAGTGCATTGCTTTTACTTTTGGGCAAAAGATATATATCGGATTTGGATTCTCGGGCGATAAATTTGAACGCGATATGTGGCAATACAATCCCGAATCGGACACTTGGACAGAACTGCCTAAAAATACTTCAATTCCTTCACGAAGCGGCGGTGTAGCCTGTACCGATTTCGAATACGTATATTTTGGAACCGGATTTAATACCCATACATTAAGTGATTGGTGGCAGTTTAATTCCCGAACATACGATTGGAAAAGGCTGAAAAACATTCCCGGAACGGGCAGAACCATGGCTGTTGCTTTTTCGCTTGAAGATAGAATTTTCGTTGGGACGGGCAGGTTTTTTCAAGGAACATTGACCGGCGGACACTTGAAAGGAGATTTGTTGGAATATGATGTCCAGAAAAATGTTTGGTATCATAGGGGCGAAATGCCGGATGGCGGACGCGAGAATGCTGTGTCTTTTGTTGTCGGTGGCAAAGCGTACATCGGTTTAGGTGAAAATGATAGCGGGACATTGGACGATTTATGGGTAATTCATAATTTGTGATTTTCAGGGCTAAATAATTTGTATTTTACGATGAAATACATTCGGCTGTTAAATATTTTATTGATTCTTGTAGGAAGTGTGAATTTTGTTGCTTCACAATCTTCAATTCGCAATACTTCGTATAGGTTGGAATTGATGGGAACGACTTCTTCGGATGGAAAATCTGCTTTTTGGTTGCAAAACAATCAAAATGGAACAGTTGCGTTTCAGCCGCACAGTGCCCATTTTTCTGCGGGGTTATCCAAACAAGCTGATACCGAGAATCGGATTTTTGACTATGGTTTCAAGGTTGACGCCCAAGCAATGGTAAGCGATAAGTTGCATTTTTATTTTCCGGAATTGTATGTAAATACACGGCTGAAAATGTTTGAGCTTAAGGCTGGAAGAAGCATTGAAGTATTTGGTAATCAGGATTCTATTTTATCAAGTGGTGGACTGCTTTTTTCTCAAAACGCACTTCCGATTCCTGCCATATCAGCTGGAATTCCGCAATTTACAACCGTACCTTTCACATTTAATCTTATCGAAATAAAGGGTGCTCTAATCCATGGGTATTTTACCGATAATATCTTGGCTAAAGATATGCTTTTGCATCATAAATATGCTTATTTGCGCATTGGTGGCAGCTTACCAATCAAGTTGCAATACGGATTGCATCACGTGGCGCAATGGGGTGGGAGTGTCCCCGATTTTGGTCAGCAACCGACCGAACTGAAAAATTATTTAAGAGTTTTCTTCGCAAAAGAAGGTGGTGACGATGCTGTTGTGTATGATCAAATTAATGTGCTCGGAAATCATCTCGCATCCCAAAACTTAAAGTTGGAACTGACCTTACCACATTTCCAGCTTGATGCCTATTGGCAGAATTTATCTGAAGATGGACCGATACGCTTTATCACCTACGCTGTTAACAGAAGTGATGGACTGTGGGGTGTTGCTTTGAAATCAAATCGTTTCCCGGCAGTGAAACGGATTCTTTATGAATATGTGAACACAACCGACCAATCCGGTCCGTATCACGACAAAGACGGGATAGTTTACGGGGGCGCCGACTCGTATTTTACTAATGGTATTTACCAATCGGGATGGACCTATTTTTCGCGAACTATCGGAACACCACTTATAACTTCGCCTATTTATTTCGGCGATTTCAGCATTACAAATAATCGCGTAAAAGCTCATCACTTCGGCATTAATGGGGAAGTTGAAAAAGTAAATTACAAGATTCTTTTGTCTTTTACTAAAAACTACGGCAGTTATAGTTTACCGTATGAACAAATGAAAACCGGAAATATGTTTTTGGTTGAATTAAACAGAAAATTTCCATTCTTATCCAACGTGGAAACATCCGTTTCATTAGCCGCAGACCGTGGAAGTATGTATGGAAATAATACCGGTGTGATGATTAAGATTAAAAAAGTAGGAAATTTTTTGGAATAGAGAAAAGCAGATATTAATCCTTTATTTGCTTTCATCACTCAATTCTTCTGCAGCTTTGGCTTCTTTTTTAAGTTCAGGGTAGGTAATACGTGAATGGTAGATATTTTTGATTTTCTCTGCAAGTACACTTTTTACCGTTTCCACATCTTTGAAACTAATCGGTGCGTTCTTAAACTGCCCATCAGCAATCTGTGTATTAATCATATTTTCCACCATATCGGTTATGCTCTTTTCCGTGTATTCTCCTAATGTTCGCGAGCGTGCTTCTACGGCATCTGCCATCATCAAAATGGCTGTTTCCTTGCTGTATGGAAGTGGCCCAGGATAAGTGAATTTTTCAATATCAGGTGTTATACCCGGATTTTCGTTGACGAAAGAGTTGTAAAAAAATCTCGTTTTCGTTCGTCCGTGATGTGTGGTGATAAAACCGATAACTTGCTCAGGTAAATGATGTTTTTTAGCAATAGCTACGCCGTCAGGAACGTGTTGGATGATAGCTTGTGCTGCATCTTCATGACTCATTCTAAGTAACGGATTATCGCCACTAACCTGATTTTCAATAAAGTATTGCGGGTTTTTCATTTTACCGATGTCGTGATAAAGGGCCCCTGTTCTCACGAGCAAACTATTTGCGCTGATTTTTTTGGCGGCTTCGGTAGCCAGATTTGAAACTTGCAACGAATGCTGGAAAGTACCCGGCGCTTCTTCTGCAAACTGCATCATCAAATTACTGTTAATGTTAGTCAATTCTACCAACGTGATGGATGACACCAAACCGAACATTTTTTCAAACAAATAAATAAGCACATAAGCAAACAGCAACAGCAAAGAACTGATAGCGAAATAGACCAAAGGTATTAAATTCAAACGCATGATATCACCTTCAGAAAACAGCTCAAGGGCTAAGTACGACACGCTGTAACTGATAAAAATATACAGTGCTGTTTGCGTTAATTGTGAACGAGCAGTAAGGTCTTTTAAACCCGATACGGCAGTCATTCCAGCTAAAATCTGTATAAAGATAAATGTAAAAGCATTATTTACCATCAGTGAAACGATAAGTACAGTTACGATGTGCGTAAAGAGCGCAGTTCGAGAATCGAAAAATACCCGAATAATTATGGGAATCAGTGCAAACGGAACTATGTAAATCCCCCAATTACTGTGTTTTATAACGATGGAAGAAAGGAGTACGATGAAAAGAATAAGCAGGGCAATAAAAATCAGATTGCTTAATTTTGCAAAAACATTGGGACGGAAAAGGTACAAGTAAAGAGTTAGCATCAGAATCAGTCCAATAACCAAAATCAATTCGCCTAAAATCACGTACCCGGATTCTTTAAGAAGCGAATTTCGTTTTTGTGATTCAACTTTCATTGAATTTAGGATGGCAAATGTACCGGGTGAAACGATTTCACCACGGTCAATAATCTTCTCACCAGCTTGCACCATACCGGATGTGAGCGACAGTTTTTTAATCATATCGCTCTTTACTGTTTCTGAAGTAACACTGTCGTATCGAAGATTCTCAACCAGGTAAAGATTTAAGTTGTAAGAAGTAATTTCTTGGTAGTTTACGTAGCTCGGTCGGTCAAGAATAAGCGTTTCGTAAGCAGTTTTTGGGGTGTAAAATTCATCTATAGAAACAGTTTGCGTTCGTCGGTTCTTGTCCACTATGGCAATGTTTTCTCGCTTCTCTTTTAGTAGCTGTTCGTACATCCCGGAAGAAATAATCCCTTGCTTATAAATCTCGTCTAACTTGCGTTTTACGTATTCTTTGTATATCGGTTCTTCCTGATGATTCCTATTCCACTCTGTTAGCCATTTCGTAACTTGTTGGGGTGCTACTTCATTATCAAACTGAAAATAGGGGGTATAATTAGCAAGAAGGTCTTGACGGTCTGCTTCGAGTTGTTCGTCGGTCTTATAGATAGGGAAGTCAAATGACGCGGTAACCAACTCGTAGGTCCAAGGTTTCCCAATTTCGTATTGATATTTAAATTTTTTATCTTTGGGAAATAATAGGATAATTATCGCAACCACGGCAATAAAAAGCGCGATTCTTAAAATAATCCTTAATGTCTTTCTGTCTAATTTAAGCTTCATTATTCGATGTTTAGTGTGAATATCTACTACGCAGCTTAATATTTAAAAAACAACAAACATGTTTGTTTTGTTTGAACTTTCCTTTATTTTTGTAAAAATTATCACAGACTTAAAAACTCTCAAAGATAATAAATTATGTTTACAATCGTAAATCTTCCGATAATTTCGCTTCGTGCAGAAGCCAACGAACGGAGTGAAATGGTATCGCAATTGCTTTTTGGACAGCAAATTGAGATCTTAGAAAAGCAAGAAAAATGGTTTTATGTTAAAAATTTGACCGATGAATATGAAGGGTGGATTTCTGCAAATACCGTGAATCAGCGACATTTTACGGAAAAAGCTGTGGACACATCTAAATTCAAAGCGTCTAAAACGCCTGTACTAGTTTGTTTCAAAACATCAAGCGTAGAAAAAATAATGCTTCCCGGTGGCAGCATGCTTCCGCCTACTGTACGCGAACAGTTTGAACTTGCCGGCGAAATTTATCAGATTGCTCAACTTGAACCCGTTTATACAAAAAATAACGACGGTCAACTTGCCGTAGAACTTGCTCAGCAGTATGTCAATGCACCCTATCTATGGGGTGGGAAAAGCGTGATGGGTATCGATTGCTCGGGATTGGTGCAGGTGGTTTTTTCCATGCTCGGAATATTTTTACCTCGCAATGCGTCGCAGCAGGTGGAGCACGGTACAGTTGTCGATTTTCTCGCAGAAGCTCGTCCCGGTGATTTGGCTTTTTTTGAAGATGAAGAAGGATTTATCATCCACGTGGGGATTTTGATTAATTCACACCAAATCATTCACGCATCCGGTGTTACGAAGAAAGAAATCATCGACTCACAAGGGATAATCTCTTCTTCTACAGGAGAATATAGCCATCATTTGCGGGTGATAAAACGGATTTTGTAAGTTTGGAATGGATTTTGAAAGTATAGCACAAGAAGGATGCGATTTGATGAATAAGAAGGAAAGAGCGTTTTGGGTTCTATGTGCGTGTTCTTTGTTTTGTTTTACAACCACTTAATTATTTGAAAATGAAAAAATTTGGAGTAGTTTTAGCAATGTTTGTTTTTCTGGCGTCTGCCGGTCATGCGATGTCATTGAACAAACTTTTTAGGAAGTATTCTGACGATGAGCGATTTGAATATGTTTCTGTAGGAAAAGGCATCATGAGAGTTTTTTCTGTATTTACCGACTATGATGTATTGACAGACGGGTTGATGGAGAAAGTAACCGGACTTAAAATATTGAAACTCGATTCAGATTACGTTGAGCAAGACCTTAGTGCAAACTTTATTTCAGACATTGATAAGGTTATTGATAAAGGGAAATTTGAGACGACGCTTGAAAAACGGGGAAAAGGTGAACGTACCTATGTGTATCAACGGGTAGATAAAAAGTTAAATGCAGATTTACTTTTACTTACTAAAGATAACGGGGGCGTGACGTTGCTTTGGCTCAAAGGGAAAATGAGTCCGGAAGAAATGCAAAGGCAGAAAGAAGCAGAAATGGATGAAAACTTTAATCTGTAAAACTTTATAAATATGCCTTATGCTCGTTGCGTAGCGATGTTAACTCTCAAAGTCAGTTATTTTTAAAATCCTGAATTCGCTGTACTGAGCTAATTTCAGGAATCTTTAATAGGTTGGTAGCTAGGTTGTTGATGTCTTCTGTGTCATGAACAACTACTTCGAACAAACCCTTGAAAAGTCCTTTGTCGCTTTCAATGTTAATCTTACGTATATTCACATTATGCTCTTCTGAGATTATACGAAGTATTTCAATAAGAATTCCCATCTTGTCTATGCCTTTCACTTCCAGAATTTCTGTAAAAGTCAGTCCTGCCTGAGGACCCCATTCCACATTTACAATTCGGTTTCCGAAATTACTTTTAATAGTGGCTGCTACATTGCACTGTCTTTTGTGAATCTGAATTAATCCTTCTTTCGTTACGTAGCCAAGCACATCGTCGCCGGGAATAGGACGACAGCACGACGCGAGTTCGTATGATTTTCCAAGGCTTAATTCATTGAGCTTGTAGGTTTTCTTGAAGTCGAACTTCTTCTCTTCAGAAGCTTCAGAAGTTTTCGATTTTTTAGTCTCTTTTTTATCACTTGAAGAGGATAAGAAAGGATTTTTCAAAATTTTTGCAAATACGTTTTGCGATTTGGGTTTGAAGACATCGCGAATGTTTTTAGAGTTTATTGAACCATGTTCTACTTGCAAATAGAGCTCATTTTTGGTTTCAAGATTGAAGAATTTTAATATTTTCGACAAGTTCCCATCACTTGCTTCAATTTCCGCATTTTCCAGTATTTTTTCCAGCTTCTGCTCTCCTTTTAACAATTGAGCTTTCTTCTCTTTTTTGAAATAATCCTTTAATCTAGTCCTGGCACGAGCTGTAGTGATGAACTCAAGCCATTCCGGCTGGGGTTTTTGATTTTTTGAAGTAAGAATTTCTACTTGGTCGCCACTGCTCAGTTTTGTGCTGAGGGGCATCAACTTATGATTTATTTTGGCAGCAATGCTCTTGTAGCCTATGTCTGTGTGAAGGACAAATGCAAAATCAAGTGCGGTGGCACCGCTTGCAATGGTTTTGATATCTCCTTTCGGTGTAAATACAAATATTTCCGACGCAAAAAGATTCAGCTTGAACGTGTCGATAAAGTCAATGGCATTTGGTTCTGGATGCTCAAGCAGCTCTTTAATGGTGGTTAGCCATTTGTCCAATTCTGACTCTTCATCCACACCGGATTTGTATTTCCAATGTGCTGCTAACCCACGTTCGGCAATTTCGTGCATTCGGCGACTCCGAATCTGGATTTCTACCCAGCGTCCACCCGGAGTCATTACCGTTAAGTGAAGTGCTTCATATCCGTTGGCTTTGGGTGTGCTTACCCAGTCTCGAATGCGCTCGGGGTGGGGCTTGTAAATAGCTGTGATTGCGGAATATATCATCCAGCATTGCACTTTTTCGTCGATATCTTCTTTCGGTTCAAAGATGATACGAAGAGCAATAATATCGTAAACCTCTTCGAAAGGAATATTACGTGTAGACATCTTCTTCCAGATGGAATAGACCGATTTGATTCTCTTTTTTAATTCAAACTGATATCCTTGACTGTCTAATTTATCAAAAATTGGTTTTGAGAATTCCACGTAGAATTTATCCAGCGCTTCTTTCTCTATTTCGAGGCGCTGTTTTATTTCATGATAAGTTTCGGGGTGATCGTATTTGAAACTGAGGTTTTCGAGCTCCGTTTTTATACGGAAAAGTCCTAGTCGATGTGCCAAAGGAGCATAAATATACTCGGTTTCGCCGGCAATTTTATATTGCTTAGCTGGTGGCATACTGCCCAGTGTGCGCATATTATGGAGGCGGTCGGCAATTTTTATCAGAATAACACGGATATCTTCCGACATGGTAAGTAGAAGTTTGCGGAAGTTCTCAGCTTGTTCAGATGCTTTCTCACCAAAGACACCACCTGAAATTTTGGTCAGTCCGTCCACAATCTGGGCAATTTTAGGTCCAAAGTGGTTGGATATATCTTCTATTGTATATTCTGTGTCTTCTACTACATCGTGCAGAAGGGCAGCGCAGATGGATGTGGAGCCAAGCCCAATTTCATTCAACACAATATCCGCCACGGCAAGCGGATGGAGAATGTACGGCTCTCCGGAGCGTCGTCTCAATCCTTTGTGGGCTGAATAAGCAAAATTGAAAGCTTTGGTGATGATTGCAGTTCTTTTTCGATGGTTGGAGTTGAGGTAATCTTCAATCAGCGTATCAAACTTTTGCTGAATCAGTGCTTCTTCCTCTGCTTGTTGTTGTAAATAATGCTTTGACATAAAAATAAATATAGACTAGACTTTGAGACTGCGTCATTTTTTTGAATCAAGTCTCTTGTTGTTGGCAAGAGATTTTCTCACCATTTTTCCATCGTTATGTTTTTTAATATCCTGTTAGAAACAGTCCGATATCGTTGGAAGCAATATTATAATAATCTCCTATCAGTCGGTTAACCATAATTCCACTGAAGACGTAGGCACCGTGTCTGAAACCGGAACTATCTGTGATGGATTGCTTCACACTACCTGATGTCCCAATCTTCAAAATTATGGGCGTAAAGATATTGCTGAGCGCAATGGATGCGGTTCGTCCTACGCGAGCTGATATATTGGGCACACAATAGTGGATGATGCCGTGTTTCACAAAAACGGGATTGGCCAATGTACGGAACTCCGAAGTCTCGAAACAGCCCCCTTGATCCACACTCATATCCACGATTACTGAACCTTTTTTCATTGTTTTTACTAAATCTTCTGAAACCATAAATCGGTCTGAACCGTTTATGTAGCGCAGGTTACCAATTACGGCATCGGCTGAAGCGAGTGCTTTGAAAAGTACGGAAGGGTGGATAACAGATGTAAAAACCATTCTTCCGAGGTAATGCTGTATTTTTCTAAGTTTATTGATGTCATGGTCAAAAATCTTAACCATAGCACCCAGCCCAAGAGCTGTACGCGCAGCGACAGAGCCAGTTATACTTGCCCCAATGATTACTACTTCGGGGGGTGTAATGCCTGCTACTCCACCAAGCAAAACACCTTTTCCACCGTGTTCGCTACTCATCAAATCCGAAATAATGGCTATTGCAGCGTTCCCTTCAATTTCAGCAATGGAGTTGACCACCGGAAAAGCTTTCTGTTCATCCTTAATTAATTCATAGGCAATGGCATTCATTTTTTTATGCATCATTAATTCTATTGCATCTTTGGAAAGGTTGGAGAGCTGCAACATAGAAAAAATTGTGGAGCGGTTCTTCATCATGTGTAACTGCTCAATGCTCGGCGGAGTGATTTTGAATACTATTTCTGCGCTAAAAACTTCTTCGGGTGAATCAACTAAAAAAGCTCCGGCTTCGCTGAATTGCATGTCTGAATAAGACATAGGAAGTCCTGCTCCCCGCTCAATGTAAACACTGTGCCCTTCATCTGTAATGATGGCTACACCCTCGGGAGTAAGAGGCAAACGGGTCTCAATGCGTGAATCTTCTTTAGGGATTCCGATGGAAAGTCGAGGTTTGCCGGATATTTCACGAATCAAACACTCTTCGGGAAATAATTGGGTTACATCTTTTGGTCCTTGAATCATGATTTAATAAGTTTGCGAACTACAAAACTAACGGATATTCCTGAATTGAGCAAATTGTAAAGCCTAAAAATTTGGCTGTAAAGTCAATGTAAGTTCAATTAGTAAATGCAACACAAAGAAATGCATTCTGGCGGGGCGCCCCGCCAGAATTGGGTCAAAAATCTTACTTTTGTGTTGCCATGAAAAAGAAAAAACATTTGACCCGCAAACAAAGGTACACAATTTTTGTGAAATTCTATTTATAACGGGAATAAGTCTACTTTTTTAGATTTTTTGTTATTAGTGTCCTGTTTTGAACTTTGATAATGGTTTTGTCACTTAATCCATAAACAAGTTGTATTTTTGCAAAAATAAAAATTTCGGCTATGATTTATATTGTAAACAGATCGACCAAACCTGATTATAATATTGCATTAGAAGAGTACTGTTTCAAAAAGCTTTTGCATCACGATAAGGTATTTATACTTTGGATTAATGAACCGGCCATCATTGTGGGGAGACACCAGAATACCATTGAAGAAATAAACGCCGAATTTGTTCGTGAAAATGGAATTCACGTTGTTCGTCGCATTTCGGGTGGGGGAGCGGTGTACCATGATTTAAACAATCTAAACTACACCATCATTTCCAATGAGAGCAAAGGAGTGGATTTTGATTTCAAAACTTTTTCCATGCCTGTAATTGACACGTTAAGTGATTTAGGCGTAAATGCTGAATTTACCGGGCGAAATGATTTGGTGATTGACGGCAAAAAAATTTGTGGAAATGCCCAGGCCTATATCAAAGGGCGTGTGATGCATCACGGTTGCCTGCTTTTTAATACCGATTTGAGTGTGTTATCCAAGGCATTGGAAGCACCGAAAGATAAAATAGAGTCGAAATCCACTAAATCGGTAAGGAGTGTTGTGGATAATATTTTACCTAATTTACCGGTAAAGATAACTGTTGCCGAATTTTCGGAAAAATTGCTTGACCATATGAAAGCGAAATTTCCTGAAATGAAAAAGTATGAGTTTTCCGAAGATGAATTATTTGAAATAGCAAAGATTAGAACGTCTAAATTCGGTTCTTGGGAGTGGAACTACGGAAATTCACCGAAATTTAATATTGAGCGTAACACACGTTTTTCAGCCGGAAAAATTCAAGTATTTGTAGATGTGAAAAATGCAATGATACAAGACATTAAATTTTACGGTACTTTTTTCGGTAATAATAGTGATTTGTCTGCTGTAGAAGATGCTTTAAAAGGTGTGAAATATCAGCCTAATTCCGTTCGCGAAGCACTTGCAGCAATTGAGTACAGCAATTACTTTGCAGGATTTACGTTGAATGAACTGACACAAGCTATTGTTGAAGGTTAATTTTTCTTATAAGTTTTCCTGCACGAAAACGTAATTTTGACAAAAAGTAAAACAAATGATTTCTTATCGAGTGACAAAATTGCTGAAAACACTTGTTTTTTATAATATAGGTATCATTTTTGCAATACTTAATTCGTAGTAATGATAAAAATTGTTACTTTTGTAAAACAACAAATTTGAATTATGGCAGTAAAATATTCTGAAAGGATAAATAACGTCTTTACTTACAGTTCACAAGAGGCAGAAAGATTAGGCAATGCTTATGTGGGTCCGGAGCATTTGTTGCTAGGGCTTATCCGCGAAAATAGCGGACGTGCTATTGAGTTGATGCATATAATGGATGTGGACATTGAAAAAGTAAAGCAAAAAATAGAAGCTTTGGTAAGGACTGATCAAGAACCGACCGGCGACGAAATTCCATTACTTAAAAGTACTAAAAAAATTAAAAAGCTCATGGAGCTGGAGGCTCGTTCACTTAGTGTAGATGCCGCTGACACAGAACATCTGCTTTTAGCTATATTGAAAGATAAAAATAATCTTGCTGTTGATGTGTTAAGTGTTGAAGATGTGACGTATGATAGAGTGCTTTCATTCTTAAAACCGGAGGATAATCCATTGGATATGGATATTGAATTATCTGCAATGCCTCCAAAAGAGGAAGACGATGAGGATGAAGATCCGTTTACCAGAAGACATATCCGTAGTAAAATAACGGGAAGTAAACAGAGTGATACACCGGCTCTCGATACTTTCGGTACGGACATTACGAGAGCTGCGATGGAAAATCGCCTTGACCCGGTAGTAGGACGCGAAAAAGAAATTGAGCGAATTGCACAAATATTAAGCCGTCGAAAAAAGAACAATCCGGTGCTGATAGGAGATCCCGGTGTGGGAAAATCGGCTATTGTAGAAGGTTTGGCGCTACGAATTGTTCAGCATAAAGTTTCGCGGATTTTGTTTGACAAACGTGTGGTAGCTTTGGATATGGCTTCTATTGTAGCCGGAACGAAATATCGAGGGCAGTTTGAAGAGCGTGTCAAAGCCATTCTTAATGAGTTGCAGAAAAATCCGAACATCATTCTTTTTATTGATGAAATTCATACCATAGTGGGGGCGGGTGGAGCACCCGGTTCGCTAGATGCAGCTAATATGTTGAAACCCGCTTTATCGCGAGGAGAGATTCAGTGTGTAGGAGCCACTACATTGGATGAGTATCGCCAGAGCATAGAGAAGGATGGAGCGCTAGAACGTCGTTTCCAAAAAGTAATGGTGGACCCAACTACGCCGGAAGAGACTTTGATTATTCTTCAAAATATTCAAGACAGGTATGAGTATCATCATAATGTACGCTATACACCGGAAGCCATCAAAGCTTGTGTGCGTTTAACAGACAGGTACATTACGGATCGCAGTTTCCCCGATAAAGCGATTGATGCGCTGGATGAAGCGGGGTCGCGCGTGCATATCTCAACCATTTCTGTTCCGAAAGAAATTGAAGAATTGGAGAAAAAACTTGAAAAGTTGAAAATTGAGAAAGATCGCGTTATTGCAGAGCAAAAATACGAAGAAGCTGTACCAATAAGGGATAAAGAAAAAGAGACTAAATATCACTTGGAAGATGCAATCAGACGCTGGGAAAAGGAGTCTCAATTAAATCCTGAAACTGTAGATGAAGAAAAGGTAGCTGAAGTGGTGGCGATGATGTCCGGAATTCCTGTTCAGCGGATTGCGCAGGCGGAAGGTTTGAAACTTCGTCAGATGAGTGAAGTGTTGAGAGCGAAAATTATCGGACAAGATGAAGCGGTGGAGAAAATCACAAAAGCCATTCAGCGAAATAGAATCGGTTTAAAAGACCCAAACAAACCTATCGGAACCTTTCTTTTCCTTGGCCCGACGGGTGTAGGTAAAACTCACTTGGCAAAGGTGTTGGCTGATTTTATGTTTGATAGTCAAGATGCGCTTATTCGGGTAGATATGAGTGAGTATATGGAAAAATTCAGTGTCTCTCGCTTGATTGGAGCGCCCCCGGGATACGTGGGCTACGAAGAAGGCGGACAGCTGACGGAGAAAGTTCGTCGAAAGCCATACTCTATTGTATTGCTGGATGAGATTGAAAAAGCACATCAAGATGTATTTAATATCCTTCTGCAAGTTATGGATGAAGGCCGACTAACAGACAGTCTCGGGCGTCGTATTGATTTCAAAAACACCATTATTATCATGACTTCCAATGTCGGAACTCGTCAGCTGAAAGACTTTGGACGTGGTGTCGGTTTCAGTGTAGATGATGATTTGACGATTGATTCGGAACATTCACGTAGTGTCATTAAAAAGGCGTTGAATAGAACTTTTGCACCGGAATTTTTAAATCGTATTGATGATATCGTGATGTTTGATCATCTGACTAAAGAGAGTTTGAAGTTAATTATTGATCTTGAATTAACCGGACTGTTTAAGCGTGTTATTGACTTGGGTTATAAGTTGGAACTTTCCCCGGAAGCCAAAGATTTTATTGCTGAAAAAGGATACGACATTCAGTATGGTGCTCGTCCCTTGAAACGTGCTATCCAACGCTATTTGGAAGATGAATTGGCTGATGTGATTCTTGCCGGTAAAGTTGCGGAAGGAGACACTATCCTTATGGAACTGAATAAAGAAAAAGACGGGATGAAAGCAAAAGTGGTGAAAGAACAGCCGGCTTTGGCGGAATAGGTAATGTGCTAATTTATGGTTTGTAGTATTTGGATAAAAATACAGATTGTTGAAGTATAAGTATAAAAAGAGCAGTAAGTTTTTGAGCTTATTGCTCTTTTTTTGATTCAATAATTTAGTGTTCACTAATGAGTTTGATGATTATTTAGTTATTTAAGCGCATCAAATCCCTTACCGTAAACTCCTACCACATTTGCTTGCGTAACGAAAGCATCTTTGTCAATACTTTTCACCAATCGAAAAATGGAAGTACTTTCTGTTTTTCGAGCCATTACTACAATAATTTTTTGGGGTTTTTTAGAATACCAACCCATTCCGTCAAGGACGGTGCATCCCCTTTTGATTTCAGAGTTGATGTGATCTGCCACCTCTTCATGTTTATTGGTAAAAATAAAAAACTGTACCGACTGGCGCATTCCACTGATTACTACATCCACAACGTAGTACATCACTGCCATCACGATAAGACCGATGGCAATTTTTTCCACGCTATGGAACAAACAGTAGGAAGAAGAAACTATTAAAATATCAACAATTAATAAAACACGTCCTATGCTCACGTGGCGGTACTTAGTAACAACAGCGCCGATGATGTCTGTTCCCCCTGTGCTTCCGTTGACAGAATAGACCAATCCTAATCCGGTTCCGCAAAAAACTGCACCGATAATGGATGAAAGCAGGGGATCAGCGTGGATAATAGGTTCACTCATGTACGTCTCGCCCAATCGGATAAGAAACGTTAGTATGGCCACGCTGATAATGGTTTTTATGACAAAGTTTTTTCCGACAAACTTCCATGCTACAGCTAATAGAGCTATATTGATGGAAATGTAAGAAATCCAAAGGGGTATATCGGTAGCTGATTTGATTAAAATGGTTATGCCCGCCAATCCTCCCGTCACAATTTTATTAGGCAATAAAAAACCGGTCAGACCGATAGCATATGAAATCAATCCGATAAAAATCATAATGTAATCCTTCCAATAGAAAGATTTTAAATAATCATGTTTTTTTTCCATAGAAAGACCTCACTTCCCCAAAGGGAAATTTTAAAATGTTAGTATTGAAAAGATTTTTTATTAAAAATATCATTGTATTACCACACAAACTCCTTTTTTAGGGGATTAGGGGGCAAAAACAATATTTACAATCTTTCCGGGTACCACGATTACTTTTTTCGGCGTTTTGCCTTTTAGGTATTTTGCGGTTTGTTCGTTTACCAAAGCAGTTTTTTCCACATCTTCCTTCGACATATCAGTCGGCATTTCCAGCGTGAAGCGTACTTTCCCGTTAAAAGAGATGGGGTATGTAACCGAGCTTTCCTGCAAATATTCTTCTTTGTGTTGGGGCCATTGTGCATCGCAAACCGAGTTGGTGTTTCCGAGCAGATGATACATTTCTTCTGCAATGTGTGGTGCAAAGGGTGCTAAAATGATGGAAAGCGGTTCGAGAATGGCTTTTTTGTTGCATTTCGTTTCGTAAAGCTCGTTCAGACATATCATAAAGGCTGAAACAGACGTATTGTACGAAAAATTTTCAATATCATAAGAAACCTTTTTAATCGTTTTATGAAGTGTCTTCAGTTCGTCGGCAGTCGGCTTTTCGTTGCTGATGTTTAATTTGTCGCCATCGAAAAACAATCCCCAAAGCCTTTTCAAGAAACGGTTCACGCCATCAATCCCGTTTGTGTCCCACGGTTTCGATTGCTCCAGCGGACCGAGAAACATCTCATACAATCTTAAAGTGTCTGCTCCATAATTATCTATAATATCATCGGGATTTACTACATTGAACATCGATTTTGACATCTTTTCTATTGCCCAGCCACATACGTATTTCCCATCTTCAAGGATAAATTCGGCTGTTTTATATTCCGGATTCCAGTTGCGGAATTTTTCAATGTCCAAAATATCGTTGGTAACAATATTAACATCAACGTGAATCGGTGTAACATCGTATTGGTCTTTCAAATTCAAGGAAACAAACGTATTCGTACCCTGAATTCTGTATACAAAATTACTCCGACCTTGTATCATTCCTTGATTGATTAGTTTTTTGAATGGCTCATCTTTTACTACAAATCCTAAATCAAACAAAAATTTATTCCAGAAACGGCTGTAAATCAAGTGTCCCGTAGCATGCTCAGTTCCACCGACGTACAAGTCTACGTCTTGCCAGTATGCGTTTGCTTCCTTGCTGACAAGCGCTGTGTCGTTTTTTGGATCCATATACCTTAAATAATAGGCAGACGAACCGGCAAACCCGGGCATAGTGTTGAGTTCCAGCTTATAACCATCATCGGTTTCCCAGTCATTCGCCCTTCCCAGTGGTGGTTCGCCCGTTTCTGTGGGAAGGTATTTATCCACTTCGGGAAGTTCAAGTGGGAGCTTACTTTCGTCCAACACATATGGCATTCCATTTTTATAATACACGGGAAATGGTTCGCCCCAGTAGCGCTGACGGCTGAAAATTGCATCGCGCAGGCGGTAATTGACACGCACTTTTCCAATACCTTTCTCTTCGATGTGTTCTTTTGCTTTTGCGATGGCTTCTGGCACGCTTAATCCATTCAAGAAACCGGAATTTATCATAATCCCTTCTTTGGCATCAAAACTTTCTTCACTGATATCAGCACCTTCAATAAGGGGAATAATTGGTAGATTGAAGTGTTTTGCAAAGGCGTAGTCGCGACTGTCGTGTGCAGGAACTGCCATGATGGCACCTGTTCCGTAACCGGCAAGCACATAATCGCTAATCCAAATCGGGATTTCAGTACCTGTTACAGGATTAATGGCATACGAACCGGAAAACACACCTGTGACTTCTCGGTCTATCATTCGTTCACGTTCAGTCCGCTTTTTAGTGGCTTCAATGTATTTCTTTACTGCATCAGCTTGTTCCGGTGTAGTACAATCATCAACTAATTCGCTTTCAGGTGCCAGTACCATAAAGGTAACACCGAAAATAGTGTCGGGGCGAGTGGTGAAGACTTCAAAACTTACACCGGATTTAGTCTCAAACTTCATTTCTGCACCTTCGCTCCTTCCGATCCAGTTTCTTTGCGTTTCTTTCAGCGATTCACTCCAGTCAATTTTATCCAATCCGTCGAGCAGGCGCTGCGCATATGCTGAAACTCGCAAACTCCATTGGCGCATCACTTTTTGTTCCACGGGATGACCACCACGGATGGAAAGGCCTTCGCTCACTTCATCGTTAGCCAGCACAGTTCCAAGAGCCGGGCACCAATTTACTTTCAAATCGGCAAGGTAGGCAATCCGATAGTTGAGCAGTATCTCTTGCTGTTCTTTCTCTGATTTGGCTATCCACTCTTCGGCAGAAAAATTTAACTCTTCGGTACAAGCCGCGTCCAGATTTTTAGTTCCACTTGTTTCAAAAATTTTAACCAATTCAGCAATGGGTTCCGCCTTATTTGTAACATTATTGTAATAGTGTTCAAACATTTTAATAAACGCCCATTGTGTCCATTTATAGTAATCGGGGTCGCAGGTACGAATTTCCCTGTCCCAATCGTAAGAAAAGCCTATTTTATCCAGCTGTTCGCGATATCGGGTAATATTTTTTTGTGTGGTAACGGCAGGATGCTGGCCTGTTTGGATGGCATATTGCTCGGCGGGCAGTCCATAAGCATCATATCCCATAGGATGAAGTACATTGAAGCCCTGTAAGCGTTTGTATCTACTGTAAATATCAGAGGCAATGTAGCCCAGCGGATGACCTACGTGTAAGCCTGCCCCCGAAGGATAGGGGAACATGTCGAGAACATAAAATTTTGGTTTGCTCGGGTCTATTTCTACTTTATAGGTCTTATTCCCAGTCCAATATCTTTGCCACTTTTGCTCTATTTCTCTGAAATTATAGTCCATTTTTCTTTGCTTTTTTTATTGAAAAAATTATGAATGCAAAGGTACTAAATTCACATGATATGAGAAAAGCCATAGGTTATATCATTTCTTACGCATCGCGGGAAAATGACTTTCTATTTAAAAATATCTTTTAAAACTTGCTTTAAACCCATATATTTTTATATATTTGCAAGCTGAAATTGTAGCCATCTGTAAAACAAGGTGGACGAAAAGATGGTAAAAAAATAAAAATTTCATATATTGTTGCTTTAATTGACTAATTTGTACTATTTTTGTAGAATTAAAGGCTGTATTTGAAAAATAAGAATGGATTTTTTACGTTATGTTAAATGTTAAGCTAATACTATACTAAATAGAGAATAAAACATACAAAAATCAAAT